>CALZHQ010000013.1 GCA_945787295.1 uncultured Desulfuromonadales bacterium | reverse complement strand
TTTTCTGCATCGGTGTTACTTAGGTTGTGGCTTTCCATGATTTTCTGTACACGAAAAGAGTACGGTGCAATCAGCCTGATGTGCAGGCAATTTGACAGATCTTGCGTCGCTAATACGGCACCGCGGCCGATAAAAATGCAGTGGCCACGTTTGGCAAAAGCGCGACTCACCTGATGCATGTGGAGAAAAATTTCGGTCTCTTCTGCCAGGTGTTGATCTAAAAACATGGAGAAAATAGCTTTGACGGTTGAGGGTATTTCCTCGGCCTTTTTGATCTGTGCCACCGTATAACCAGAATGCTTGGCGATCTCGTCCAGAACCTGATTGCCGACGATTATCCAGGGTGTGTCTTTGTCGCTGGTGTTGAGTTTGGCCAGCAGGGCTTTGGCAAAAGGGTACCCCTGACATCCGAAATCGCGGGAAATTGTTACGCATGGGGCTGGTTTTTGTGGGCTGGGAGTTTGCTGAGTTCGATGCCAGTAATGCAGTTTCGATTCGAGCTGGGGGGTCCAATAATCCTGGTTCGCCATAACTACCTCCTTGATGAAGATTGTTCAGCTGTCCGTCCGTCTGAGTGTTTCGGGTAAATTATACTAGATTTCGCACGCAATGCCCGGTATTTTATGTTTGTATTTCTCGTCTCAGCAAAAGTGTCAAAAAAATCAGATAATTGTCATGGCCTTACCGTTGGTTTCAATTTCTCTGCCGAGAATTGTTAATGAAATTTCTGCTCTTGGGAGGATGGAAAAGGTGGCCCTTTAGGACCACCTCTTGGAGGGTAGATTTATAGCGCCTTCAATATCGCGACCGTTTCGATCGGTTCGGGTCGTTCGGTGTGATCTGTTGACAGCTCAAGGTTGCGCACCACCCCGTTTTTATCTGTGATGATCCGGCCCGGCAGGGGCAAGCGCCAGCTGCTCTCGCCGTTAAAGCGTTCCAGGACGATGCCGAAGCCTTTGTAGACCTCGATCATTGCGTCCGGAAGGGTAAACAGAACCCCGAGTTGCTCCATGACTTTACTCCCCGGATCGCTCAATACCGGAAATGTGAGACCCAGCTTGTTGATCAGTTGCGGAGCGTATTTGACCAGCATCGGAGAGATGGCAACGACGCTGGCGCCGGCCTTTTCAATTTCAGGCACCACCGCTTGCAGAGCTTCCAGCTCCGCGTTGCAGTAGGGTCACCAGACCCCTCGGTAGAGACTTATCAGCACCGGTCCCTGCTGCCTCAATTCGGCAAAGCTGACCTGGGTGCCCGCAGCATCGGCCAGCTGGAATTCGGGAACCTTGTCGCCGACTTGGATGGTCCTTTCGAGGATTCCCGAGCTTGCCAATGCCTCCCTGGCCCGCTGCATGATTGCCAGAGTCTCCGGTGGGACCTTTCCAGCCGAGGCCGCCTTCATTTCTTCCAGTTTGTCCTTCAGCATCAGTATGCTCCAGAGATAAAGAGGAACTTGAGTTTTTTACTTAGCTAACTAAATGGGTACCATCGCTCAGCGCAGTGTCAAGTTGTGGGTTGAAATGCTCAGGTTGAGTTGGCAGGCTGATGCGCTACAGGACAGATTTGCGACTGCTCCGTGCGCCGGTATAATTAAAGATTAGATGCTAGAAATCCGTCGCTCAGAGCGGAGGAGATTATGCACGAGGCTATGCTTTATAGGTCCCTCGCTGGCAATCGGGTGCACTGCCAGTTGTGCCAGCATTTCTGCAACATAGCCGCTGGCCAGCGCGGCATCTGTGGCGTGCGGGAAAATCTGAATGGCAAGCTTTATTCACTGGTCTACGGTCGCGCTGTTGCGACCAATATTGATCCGATCGAAAAGAAGCCGCTGTTTCATCTGCTGCCCGGATCAAGCTCTTTTTCTATCGCCACCGTCGGTTGTAATTTCAGGTGCCGCCATTGCCAGAACTGGCAGATCGCCCAGTACCCGCAACTACAGCCGGGAGAGATCCCCGGCAATGAACTGCTGCCCGAGTCAATTGTTGCCCAGGCCAAGGCAGCTGGTTGCGCTTCGATCGCTTACACCTACACTGAGCCGACGATTTTCTTCGAGTATGCCTACGATACGGCAAAACTGGCCTGTGCCGCTGGGATCAAAAATATTTTTGTCTCTAACGGTTACACCAGCGCCGAGGCATTGAAGACGATCGCTCCCTACCTGGATGCCGTCAATGTTGATCTGAAGGCGTTCAGCGATGACTTTTACCGCAAGGTTTGTGGCGCCAGGCTGCAGCCGGTGCTCGATACGATTCAACTCTACCGAAAGCTGGGGATCTGGGTCGAGGTGACGACACTGATTATCCCCGGTTATAATGATTCTGAACCCGAACTGAAACAGGTCGCCGATTTTATCGTCGGTGTCGGTGCGGAAATTCCCTGGCATGTTTCGGCGTTTTATCCGACCCATAAACTGCTTGATGCACCGCGAACCCCGGCGGAAACTTTGCAGCGCGCCCGGCAGATCGGCTTGGATGCTGGGTTGAAATACGTTTATCAGGGCAACATCCCCGGCTCCGGTGGCGAAAACAGTTACTGCCCGGATTGTGGTGAGCTGGTTATCGAGCGGCACGGCTTTTCGATCATCAAGAATCTGCTGGAAAGCGGTCGCTGCCATGCCTGTTCCGTACAGATTGATGGAGTCGAAATGTAGGCAGTGCGGCTACTCAACTTGCGGCAAGCATCATGAAGTGTCATCATGAAATAAGGACGCAGGTGATGACATTCTGAGCTGGAGGTCGTTATGAAAATCGAAGTTCTGGGTGACGGTTGCCGTCGATGTGACCAGCTGAAAGAGAAGGTTCGCCAGGCGCTCGATGAACTGAATCTGAATTACGAGATTCATTCCGTCAGCGATCCGGCCGAGTTGGCGGAATTTCATGTTCTCAGCATGCCGCAACTGGTTATCAACGGCCATTTGAGCGCGGGAAAATCCCACATGTCGGTCGAGGAAATCAAAGAATTAATCAGGATTTCCGAGGCTTGAACAACAGCCTGAGTTTAAGTCTTTAATATAACTGTACCACCCGAGGAATTGGTCTGTTTTAAATCCTTCCCGCCGCTATTCTCCATTGACTTCGAAACAAAAAATGGGTTACGCAGGGAACCATATTTATTTTTTGTTAATAAGTATTTGAACTTTATTATCCAATGTGTTTGAAGGTTATGTTTGTGGCTTCGCCTTTTCCGAATCTGTCATTCGCTTGAAAAGAGCAGTCCGCAGAGAAAAACATTCTAAACTAACTCCCGATTGAACGAGAGATTCTGTTATGAACTCCAAGCGATTTGTTAAAAGTACCCTTTGTCCCGAACTGACCGAGGTTCCACCGTTGGGATTGGATGGAACAACCTTGGCAAGGGCGTTTCGGCATTACTACACCAACCATCTCGGCCGCGATAAAAACTGTCACCTGGTGCATTACGCCTATGAAGCACTGGCACTGTTGGTGCGTGACCGTTTGATGGAGCGCTGGAAAAAGACCCGCTATGCTTACGAAGAGAGCGACTGCAAACGGGCTTATTATCTCTCGCTCGAATTTCTGATGGGGCGGGCACTCGGCAATTCGATTCTCAACCTGGGGATAGAGAATGAAATTGCTCAAGCGCTGAATAAGGTTTGTCTCGATTATGAGGAGCTGGCTGAGGCGGAGCAGGATGCCGGTCTTGGCAACGGTGGCCTCGGGAGATTGGCCGCCTGTTTCCTTGACAGTTGCGCGACCCTGCAACTGCCGGTGCAGGGCTACGGCATCCGTTACGAATATGGCATGTTCCGCCAGCATATCAAGGATGGTTTCCAGGTTGAGGAACCTGATCACTGGCTGGGAGCGGAGAATCGCTGGGAAATCGAACGGCCCGAATACACGCAGCGGGTCAAATTTGGCGGCTGGACCGAGTTTTACAACGACTATAAAGGCGCCCTGCGCTGCCGTTGGGTCGCTACCCGTGACGTGTTGGCGCTGCCGTACGATGTGCCGATCCCTGGGCATCAGAATGGTACCGTCAATACCCTACGCCTCTGGAAGGCCGCCGCGACGGCTGAATTCGATCTTGGCGAATTCAATGCCGGTGACTATCCTGGCTCGGTGGCGGCGAAAAACGAGGCGGAAAAGATAACCATGGTCCTTTATCCCAACGATGCCAGTGAAAACGGGAAAGACCTGCGTCTGCGACAGCAGTATTTTCTCGCTTCGGCCAGCCTGCAGGATATCCTTGATAAATGGGTGGCAACCAAGGGGCTTGACCTGAATGGGTTTGCCGATAAAAACTGCTTTCAGCTCAACGATACTCACCCCAGCTGTGCGGTGGCTGAACTGATGCGACTGTTGATGGATGATCATCAGCTCGGCTGGGACGCGGCCTGGGAGATAACCCGCCAGACGATGGCCTATACCAATCATACCCTGCTGCCGGAGGCGTTGGAAAAGTGGCCGGTACGGATGTTCGAACAGCTGCTGCCGCGACTGCTCGAGATTATTTATGAAATAAACGCCCGCTTTCTCAGAGAAGTCGCCGCCCGCTGGCCGGGTGATATCGACCGGCAGCGGCGGATGTCGATCATCGAAGAAGGTCCGGAGCCGCAGGTGCGGATGGCTTTTCTGGCCATCGTTGGCAGCTTCTCGGTCAATGGCGTTGCCGAACTGCATTCCAAATTATTGCAGGAAGGGCTGTTCCGTGATTTCTACGAACTCTGGCCGGAGAAATTCAACAACAAGACCAATGGCGTGACCCAGCGGCGTTGGCTGGCCTGGTGCAATCAGGGCTTGAGTGGTTTGATCAACGATAGTATCGGAGAGGGCTGGGTGACCGAGTTGACCCAGCTGGCCAAGCTCAAGCAATTGGCCGATGATGAGAATTTCCAGCAGCGCTGGCAGCAGGTCAAATACGAAAACAAGCAGCGTTTGGCTGAGCTGGTGAAGGCTGATTGCAATGTCGATTTCAATCCGCAAGCGATGTTTGATGTTCAGGTCAAGCGGATTCACGAGTACAAACGGCAGCTGCTTAATATCCTGCATGTCATTCATCTTTATGACCGGGTTAAGCGGGGGGATGTTGAAAACTGGACGCCGCGCTGCGTGTTGTTCGGTGGCAAGGCTGCGCCGGGCTACGCTATGGCCAAGCTGATTATCAAGCTGGTTAATAACGTCGCCCTGCTGGTCAACAACGATCCCTGTGTCGGTGACAAACTCAAAGTTGCTTTTTTGCCCAACTACCGGGTTTCGGCCATGGAGGTGATCTGCCCTGGGACCGACCTGTCGGAGCAGATTTCCACCGCCGGTAAAGAAGCTTCGGGAACCGGTAATATGAAGTTTATGATGAACGGCGCTTTAACCATCGGCACTCTCGATGGCGCCAATATCGAGATTCGGGAAGAGGTGGGCGAGGAGAATTTCTTCCTCTTCGGCTTGACCGCCGCCGAGGTGGAGCAGTTGCGCCGAAATTATGACCCGCAGTCAATCATTGCGGCAGATGAAAACCTCGCCCGGGTGATACAGCTCTTGCAGAGTGGGCACTTCAGCCAGTTTGAACGTGGCATCTTCGCGCCGATTATCGAAGCGATTTACAATCCGCACGATCCCTGGTTGGTGGCCGCCGATTTTTCCAGTTACGTGGCAATGCAGGAGCAGGCCGCCCAGGCTTTCCGGGACAGGTCGAGCTGGACGCGAATGAGTATTCTCAACACCGCCGCCAGCGGCAAGTTCTCCACCGACCGGACCATGGGTGAGTACAATGAAGAGATCTGGCGGCTAAAACCGGTTGCCGCCCAGCCGGTCGACAAGGCTTCTGTTAAACTGCCCGCAGCGCTGGAAGGTGTGGTCAACGCCGAACAGATACCGGCGTATGTCAGAAGTGATTGATCCCTTAGGCTTTTTAACGAATGCGAGGCTCCTGGCCCGGCCTGTTTTCAGACCGGGCTGTTTTCTTTTTTGCCCAGGTTAATCTGTTTCGACTTCGCCCACCTTCCAGTACTCCCAACGCAAATTCCTCAGCACCACCAGCCAGACAGCGCAGATCGTCAGCACCAGCCAGCTCAGTTGTGGCAGAGACAGCGGGATTGGCAGCCAGCGGGTGAAAATCAGGATCAGGATCGAGCCGAAGATTTTGAACAGCCGGTAGCCGAACATGTCGATCCAGGCTTTCGCCTGATAGATCAGCAGTGAGTCGATCGGTACGTAGAGCAGTTCCTTGGAGGCCCGGTTAATTGAGTAAGAGAGGCCCCGATCGCTGATTTTTGCCGCGGAGATCAGCATCAGACTCGGTTGAATGATGAAACCGAACATGCAGAGAATGATCATCCCCGGCTGCACCAGCAGGCCAGCGATGACGCCAAAGAAACGGTGGATCAAAGGGGTGATCAGCAGGTTGACAACGATTGAAACGCCGCCCATGACACTGAAAAAGAGCGACAGAAAGGCGGTGCGCAAGTCGATCTGAGTGTAGCTGACCTCGATGGTTTTCATGAACTGGTACTCGATCAGGGGGGAGGCGAGCTGGGCCAGCAGCAGGATGCAGGTTATCAGGATGAGAAAGCGGCTTTTTTTCAGCGCTTGCCAGCCACCGCGATAACGGGTTTTTTGGCCATGCATCTCCACCTCGCAATAGAGACCGAGACGTTCCATTAACCAGGTCAGGATGAACAGGGTCAGAATAATTCCCGCAGCGACCAGCAACATGTCTGCCGTCTGCAACGGGGTCTTGTCGAGTAATAGCGCTGCAACCAGCCCGCCCAGAACACCGCCGACCAGGCCACCGGTACCAACAAAACCGTACCAGCTCTTGCCTTCGTTGGTGCTGTAGATTGAATTGGTCAGGCTCCAGAACTGTTCAACCATCAGGACGCCGAGAATATCGACAAAAATATAAAATGCAGTGGCGACTGCAGGGCCTGGATCGAGCAACAGGATACGGAAGATAACCAGGGTCAGACTGAGACTGAGACAGGTCCCGAGGACAATTCTGACCCGGCTGAACCGTTCGACAATGCGGTGGTAGCCGCCAATGAACAGCGCCATCGTCAGTGCGGTACCGATCCAGACATAGGGCAACTGGTCGGCACCAAGATATTCGATAAAGAGCGATCGGCTGGCGGGCTTAAGATGATAGAGCGCCATGACGATAAGCAAGAAGTTGGCGAATAGAAACCCGGCCCGGATATTGAGGATCCGATGAGCCGGATAACGCTGGTTACAGTGGTTGTTTTTGTCTTTTGATTCTACCATTTGCTTTTTGCGTCCGTTTTCGAGTAAGATGCATCACTATGAATACTAAATGTAAAGTCTTTCTAATATTTCTGCTGGTTCTGCTTTCCTTCTCTTCTCCAGTTTTTAGTTCGAATCCGGCTCCTGCCCTGGAAACCTGCCGCAGTAATCGTCTGCAGGAGGGGCTGGAATCCTGCCTGCGTGAGCTAAAGCTCGACAAGTCAGTGGCGCTGAAAAAGCTGAGCATCGCTCTGGTCGACATCACCGACCCAGCTCAACCGCTGCTGGCCGAAGTCAATGGCGACCGGATGATGTACGCTGCCAGCCTGCCGAAGATTGCCATCCTGCTCGGGGCCTATGAGCGGATCGCCAGCGGTGAAATGGAACTCGATAGCGAAATCGAGGATAAGCTGACCCGGATGATCCGAGATTCATCGAACCGGGCGGCAACCGAAATGCTCAACCGGGTCGGGAAATCTTATCTGGCGGAATTGCTGCAGTCTCCCAAATATCGCCTCTACGACCCGGCCTTCAACGGCGGCCTCTGGGTCGGTAAAGACTATGGTAAAGCGGGTGCCTGGAAACGTGATCCATTAGCTAACCTTTCCCACGGCGCCACCGCGTTTCAGGTGGCACGTTTTTACTACATGCTCGAAACCGGTCAGCTGGTGTCACCAGAGATGAGCCGCGAGATGAAGACCAAGCTGGGCAAACCGGCCATCCAGCATAAATTCGTCAAAGGCCTCAAGTCGCGTCCTGAGGCAGTCATCTTCCGTAAGTCCGGATCCTGGCGTCAGTATCATGCCGACAGCGCCATCATCGAGCATGATGGCCGCCGTTACATCGCCGTTGCCCTGGCAGAAGATTCACAGGGTGGGGCCTGGCTGAGTAGCCTGATCGCTCGGCTTGATGACCTTATTCTGCAATCGCCTTCGTCTTGATTCGTTCCTGATTTCGTTGCTGCAACAGTCGATGAATCCGCATCGCCAAGGTCTGATGGGCGACTGCGGAGTTGACCCGCAGCTCATTCGATGTCAACACTACCAGATAGTGTAACAGCTCTTCCCCCTGCTCCTCAATAATCGCCACCGAATTGAGCAGATTTAATCTATTCCCCTTATATTTTTCGCATTCAAAGTCCGGTTCCGGCTCACAGCTGTAGAGTGAGCCCGATTTATAATAAACGGCGGCTTTTTTTAAGGCCGGATGCGAGGCGTAGCGGATCCGCTTTTCGGTCATGTAGAGCAGTTTTTTCAACTCGAGGCTGGAAAAGGGATCGATCAGTTTGCCCTGCTCAATTTTCAGCAGTAGTTGCATCAGGCTGCGCGTATTCGCCCGGCTGCTACCGCCTGGAACCAGCCGTTTCCCGCGTTGGGTGAAAAAACCACCCTGGCGTAGTTGCTGCGGATCGATGCCGTTGCGCCGCATCGGTTCATGCAGACTGCGGATCAGCAGTTGCATCAACTCTTTTCTCTTGGTCTTGAGTATAAACTGATCAGCCTGCTGAGCAGAGACCGGGTACTGCGCGCCGAACTTCACCATCAACAGGTATTCACGCAGGACCATCGCTGCAGCCGCATTGGAACTGGGAGATAGCATCCAGTCGAGCCAACTCCAGAGGTTTTCCGTATCTCCCAACCGGGTTCGGCGATAAGTCAGCTGCTGTGTTTCGGCATTCCAGATCGGAACCTTGTGATGGTCGCTGCGGATGAATTGGTCAGCGGTGATTTGGCGCTCCCGGAGCAGTTTTCGGCGAGCTTCAATGTCATCGGGAAAGCGATCGGCGAGCGCTTGAAAAACGGCCACAGCGATCAGGATTTTGCCGAGACTACCCGGGTTGAAATTAGCCTCGCTCTGATGTTCGGCATAGATCGGTTGCTGCGGATCGCTCACGTCGAGCAGTGAGAAACTGTAGTTTTCTGCATCTTCGCCAAGATAACCGAGCACCTTTTCAGTCAGACCCGGATCGATTTCCGGCAATAACAGATCTGGTTGCTCGGTCAGGCGGATCCGAACTTGATCGCTACTGAGCAGGGCGCCGGGGAACAGCTTAGGTCCTTTGACTTTCCCTTCCTGAAGAAGCCGATACCCTTCCAGACGGGCAATTCCGGTTTGTTCTGCTGCATCGAGGGGATAGCTCCAGCAGGTGTCGCAAAGGAGCAGAAGCAGCAGAGGAATCAGTAGTTTTTTCATCGCTTTGGCTCCAAAGGTTTTTGGGTTAGATCGACCAGCCGTCGCCCTTTTTTCAGCTTGCTGTCCAGCTGGCGCAGATAGAGTTCCTTTTTGACCCGTTCACTTTCTGCCAGCGGCCGAATCTGAAATAGAACGAACTGGCCGTCCAGAAAACCGAATTCGATATCGGCCGGTTTCGCTTGATTATCAGTCGTGCGTAAACCGGGGAATTCCGCTGGCAGTAACCGGGCCATGCGTTGCAGAGTTTTGATTTCAGCGGTGGTTAACAATTGTTCCGGAGTGTCTGCAGGGACTTTTTTTATTCCTCCGGTCGCGAGTAAGATTGTTTTTTCTAAAGCACTTACCTGAGCCAACAGGCGCACCTGGCCGCTATTCTTATCGATCAGAATCTCTTCAGCCCGCTGACCGCTGACCGCACCACCGACTCCTTCATTGGCCGCCACATGCAATTGATTCGGATCGCCTCCAATCAGGTCAGTCGTTGCCAGGACTCCCGACTTGTCAGCCGGGACACTCTTCATCAATAAAACCGAGGCATATACATGCTCCGGGTCGCGCATGTGGGCCTGCCGCCAGTTGTAGGCGCGCTCACTGAATGGAGAGGCCCAGACTTTGCGGATTGCGGCAACGATATTGTCGAAGCCGACCACGTGCGCCACGGTTTTGTTCAGTCCGGCACCGGTGAAATTGGGCAGATCTTCAACGTTGGTGTCGCTGCGGACAAAGACCCCGTAGCTGCCATCGGGGCCGAAATGGGCTGCCAGCGATTGGCGGAGTTCATCGAGAAATTGAGCGTCGAGCGGAGCCGTCTCGATCTGCTGGCGAAGCCGTTCAAGAAAGTTGCTGGTTTGCTGCTGCCTCTCGGTCGGATTGCCGATTTTCTTTAGCTGTCGATAGCCTGTTCGCATCGATTCGAAAAGGCTCAGCCCGGAGGCGGTTCTGCTGTCGAGAATCTGACGAAACCGTCCGAAGGGAATCACCAGGGCATCGGGGACCAGGTGCCGATAAATCTGTTTCAGTTCGCCCAGGTTGGCCCCTTTAGGGCCGGCAATCCGCCCGGAATCTGCCGCGCGGATTTTTGAAAGAGGCAGAATCCTAAGCTCTTGCAGATCAAGCTTCTGCAGATCGGGGCTGATCAGAGCCTCGGTTTTAGCCTGTTGGCGAAAATGTTTTTGCCAGTCTGGTGAATCAGCTTCGATGCTTACCACTCCACCCGGACTGACCGCCAGAACAATGGTCTCCCCGGCATGATTGTTTAATTCAGCCACCAGTTGAGCAGGAACAGCCAGGTTGGGGATGCCGAGGTTGCGGGCCAGGAGTTGAATATGGGAGAGGCTGTTGCCCGCATTACGGGTCAGGATGCCAGCCACCGGTGGCAACTCGGCGACGGTTTCCGGCAGCAGGTAAATACCGTCAGCCTTGAACTGATGCTTGGCCGGGTCAGCGACAATTTCTAGCGATCCACGGGCCAGCCCTGGATTTAATGGCCTTAAACCGGTGACCGGTTGACCGAACAGAGACTGTTCGGCGCCGCGAAGTTGCTGACTGTCACTGAGCAGGCTGTCCATTATCTGGACGATCGGCAGCAGTGGACTGGAGCGCAAGCGCTCCTGGAAGAAGCCTTTTGCCAATGGTTCAAGCGTTCCCAGATGCATGACCGCAGTTTCGAATTGGACCAACAGCTGTTGCTCCGCCCAGTGGCTGATTCGAGCCAGCTGATTCAACTGACGTTGGTAGGATTGCGTTGTCGGCGGTTGCTGCAGCAATATATTGATCGCCTGTGTGAGGCTAGCCCATTGTCTGGTAGAGATAAAACCGATGCCGTAAAGGGCGTCAAAGCCCTGTTCAACCCAAGCCAGACGTTGGCGACGGCTGGCTTGAGGCAGCTGTTCAAGCAGTTGGTTGGCACTGGTATAAAAGGCATGCTCCAGATCAAGACTGGAAATCAGCCAGTTCAGCTGACGCCGCTTATTGCTCTGTTGGGCCAGCCTGCTGCGGATCTCATACAATAACTGACTGGCGCGGGAGAAAATAATATTAGGCGGCAGGGTCGCTTCATCTCCAGTTGTTTGGGGGATGCTTTGCCCAAGGCCGAGCTGGCTGGCTTGAGTCAATGGCTGGTTGCTGGGCTGGGTAACCAGTTCGATCAAATCGGCCAAACGGAGATATTTTTCGCGCTGTTCATCGTTGACTTGCTGGCCGGCCAGACGCACAGGTTCGGCATCCTTAGCTTCTGGCCGGGTGTGGAGTTTGATCCGCAGCTGGGTGAAATTGGCATCCAGCTGTTCGATATCGAGAGCTAACTGGCGCATTTCGGCTAACGGCGCATGGTGTTGCCCGTGAGGCAACAGGCGGACCGCCTCCCGCAGCAGCAGGAAGTTTTTATCCAGCATTTCCGGTTGGTTGAGGAGTTCTAGCAGTAAGGCTTCACCGTGCCAGTTTTCGTCTTCATCCTGAATCGCCCCGCGGTAGTACCGTGCGCGCCGCAAAATCCAGCCATCATCAATTTCGATCAGATATTGCTCAAGCATGATCTGCTTCAGCTGGTTTTGCCAGCCAGGTGCCGCATAAAACGTTTCCGGCATCAGGTCCGCCAGCAAGGTCGCGATCTGGTAGCCGTTTTGGCGCAGCAGTTTGACGCGATCGGTCCATTCACCGTGCTGGACGCCTCCCTCATGCTCCCGGCAGGCGTAGGGCACTGGTGGCAGAATGCTGCCGTCGTTACAGAACCAGCGGATCCGTTTAAAGGGACCGCGCCGCCCTTGCTTCATCTGCGCGATCCAGTTCTGCAGGGTGCTGATTTCCGGAAGTTGCTGGAGCGACAGACCAGCTTGTGACTGAACTGTGGGGTTTTGTGCTGATGCCGTGGCCAGACCGACGCCAAGGCTGAAAAATAGACTTAGCAGCAGGCATCGGCAAGGGGGCATCAGTGTCTCCATAGCAGGATGATCAATGTCATCAGTTTAGCAAAGAATCAGTTCCATGTGTCAGGCGAGCTTAACAAGTTGGTGCTTTTGTCAGTAAAACAATAGGGTTAACGGATGTCTGTCAGTCTCGCTGGATGACGTTCAATTTGAGGATCTTTTGATTGTAAGCGAGCAATAGGTCGCTTTTTTTCAGGATGCCAAGTAGTTTTCCGTCACCTGTAACGACCGGCAGGGTGGAGATCTGTTTCCCTTCAAAGATTTCGAAAGCGGTTTCAAAGTTATCATCCGGCCGAACGATAACGACCCGGCTGGTCATGATTTCCGAGGCGATCACCAGTTCGCTCAGTTCACCGATCTCGCCGAGGAAAGTCTTTAGATCGCTCATCGAGAGCATCCCGACCAGTTTCTCCTCCCGGTTCAGAACCGGGAAGTGAGGATAGGGGCTCTGCTCGGCGATCTTCAAGACGTCACCGAGGCGCATGTTCTGCCGCACCGTTTCGAACTGGGTGTCCATGAAATCGCCGACCTGCATCGAGCGCAACAGATTGACATCGTGGCCACGCACCATGCGGATCCCTTTGCGCAGCAGCTTGGTTTCGTAGATCGAATAGCCGTAGAGTTTCTGCACCGTCACCATGCTGGTGATACAACAGGTCATCAGCGGCAGGATGATGTCAAAATTGTAGGTCAGTTCGAAGATGGTGAAGATGGCGGTAATCGGGGCCAGGGTGGTGCCGGCCACCACCGCGCCCATGCCGATCAGGCTGTAGGCGGCACTGGTCGCAACGCTGCCGGGGAAAATCAGCCCAGCGACCGCCCCGAACAGGCCGCCGAGAAGCGCTCCGAGCACCAGTGACGGGGCAAAAATGCCCCCGGAAAAACCGGCCCCGACACAACTGGCGGTCGCCACCAGTTTCAGCGCCAGCAGAATCAGCATCAGGCCGATCGCCAGCTGCGAAGTGAGTGCCAGGTTGATCGATTCGTAGCCGACGCCCAGGACATGCGGCCAGCCGATGGCCATACCACCGATCAGCAGTCCGGCGATAGCCGGTCGCAGGGGAAAGGGGATATGTGCTTTGTTGAACAGGTCTTCGACGGTTGATACCGAACGGATAAAAAGAATCGATAACAGCCCGGCAGAAAAACCGAGCAGCGCATAAAGCGGGAGTTCGGCGTAGCTGACCAACTCATAGGCAGGAACCTGGAAAGTCGGCAGACTGCCGAGAAAGTGGTGCGAAACGACCGTGGCAGTGACTGCGGAGATGGCGATGTGGCTCAGGTAGCTGACCTGGAAATCGACCAGGATGATTTCGGCGGCGAACAGCATCCCCGCCATCGGTGCGTTGAAGGTTGCTGCGATCCCGGCAGCTGCGCCACAGGCGAGAAAGACGCGCCTCCACTCCGCCGGCAGTCTGATCAGTTGTGCGATCGATGAGCCCACTGAAGAGCCGATATGCACGACCGGTCCCTCGCGACCGACCGAAGCACCACAGCCGATCGAGATTGCGGTGAACAGGGTCTTGAAAAAAGCGGTCCGGTGACGGATCTTTCCTTCGCGGGTGACGACCGCTTCGATCACTTCCGGGACCCCGGCGCCACGGGTTTCCGGGGACAGGCGGCTGATCAGCGGCCCGACCAGCAGGCCGCCGAAAACCGGAATCAGAAGCACGAGATACCAGGAGTACTGCAGGTTGACATCAAGCATGGCAAATGGATCGGGCCAGAACAGGTCGGTGGTGAGCAGTAAAAGGTAACGGAAGGCGACTGCCAGAGCCCCGGTGGTCATGCCGATCAGCACTGACACCACCAGCAGGGCGATCAGGTTTTCACGGTTGGGGGTGAATTTCCAGGAAAATTTCACGGCGGCTCCAGCAATGGGTCGAATGCTGAAAGCCTACCATGGAAGAATTTTTTTCGGAACTATAACCAAAACAAAGGTCAGCTCGCCACCAAGTCGCCAAGGACACCAGGACAAACATATAGTGCTGGAAAAACAACGCCGGCCAAACCCCTTGTTTGTTGATTAAAACAAAAGATTCGGTTTGCTCTTCTTCTCCTCTCTCCACCTCTGTGTTAAAGGCTTTGTTTCTCCTTAGTGTGCTTGGTGTCTTGGTGGCTAACCTTCTTTTGGGCTATAAATCCGATTGTTTTTGTCAGTTACCTCGCCAGCTCTTTTTAATATCAGTGGCGGGGGAGGGACTTACTTTTTTTAATAATATGTTATGATGTTTTAATAAACCTTTGATCTCAGAACAGGTTTCGGTTATTTTGCCGCATAGGTGCAGTCTCAAGAGGATTGAAATTTTGGCTCTGGTTTATATCGATGATCTGACAGATGGAATGATTTTGGCGGAGGACCTGTTTACCCCGAAGGGGCGCTTTGTCCTTGCGGAGGGTGCTGCGCTCGAAGCCGAGCATCTGCAAAAATTTAAATCCTGGGGGATTATCGAGGCCGATATCTGCGAAGAGAGCCTCGGAGAGGAGTATCTTCGGCAGCAAGCGGCGGTTGAGCAGTTTCACGAAAAGGCTGAAGTTTACCTGTACCGGCGTTTCGGTCTTAACGACATCGAGCAGGAGCCGTTGACGACCATTTACCGGCATGCGGTCCACCGCTTTGCCCAGAGTCTGCAAAAGGGCTGGGATCCGGTGATGTTTACCGACAATTTGCTGGCTCCCGCTGATGAGGATCAACAAAAACCTCTGAGTGTGTCACAGCTGGTCATGGGGGATGTCGAGCTTGTTTCCCTGCCGACCGTTTATAATCATATCGTCGATGCTCTGAACGACCCGGATACCTCTTCGCGTCGCCTGGCCGAGGTGATCAGTAAAGACGCGAGTCTCAGTGTTCGCTTGTTGCAGCTGGTCAATAGTCCTTTTTATGGATTTTCCGGCAAGGTCGATTCGATTTCCCGGGCCGTATCGTTGCTCGGGATTAACGAGCTCTCCAGTTTGACGCTGGGAGTTACGCTTGTCAGACAGTTCAGCGATATTCCTAATGATCTGATCAATATGGATGCCTTCTGGCGTCATTCGATCCGCTGTGGCCTGTTTGCGAGGATTCTGGCCGGCCATCTTGGCGAGCAGGGCGAGGAGACTTACTTCACCGGCGGCTTGCTGCACGATATCGGCCGCTTGATCATGATCGAACGGATGCCCAAGCTCTATACACGTGCCGTCATCAAAGGCCGGGACGCACAATTGCCGATGTACCGCGCCGAGCAGGATTGTCTGCAGACCGATCACAGCATAGTCGGAAAATTACTGGCGATGCGCTGGCGGTTACCGACCGCTTTGACCCGGATGATCGGTGGCCACCATTCACCGAGTGCCAACCATTTTTCCCTGGAAGCGTCACTGATGCATGTCGCCGATGCGCTGGCTCACGCCTACGGCCATGAAATGAACCTGGTCAATGAAATTCCACCGTTGCAGCTCAAGGCCTGGGAAGCCACCGGATTGAAGGAGGATGTCATCGCGCCGACTATTCGTCAGGTCGATGCCGAGTTCAAGGCTATTGTCCAGGTGTTTTTCGGCAATATCGAAGATTAAACCTGCCTCGCCCGTTTCCGGGCTCAATCGACATCTCCCAAACGATAGCCGACACCGTGTACTGTCAGGATTATTTTCGGTTGGGCCGGATCGGCTTCGAGCTTTTTGCGTAATTGGGCAATGTGCTGATCGAGAGTGCGGGTGGTCCCGAAATAGTCAATCCCCCAGGCGGCATTCAGCAACTCATTGCGACTGAGCACTTGATCGCGCTGACTGAGCAACGCTTCCAGAAGCTTCAATTCCCTCGGTGTCAGGCTGATAGTTTTCCCGGCCCGTTCGAGGCGGTAGTTTTTGCGGTCGATCAAGGTCGCGCCGAGCTTGAATCGATCCGGCAGATCACCTGCCGTTGGCTGGTTATTGGCAGTGCGGCGCAGTACCGCCGCGATACGCGCCCGGAGTTCATGCAGCCCGAACGGTTTGGTGATGTAGTCATCGGCACCCAGTTCCAGGCCGACCACTTTATCGATCTCTTCTCCCTTGGCGGTAATCAGGATAATCGGGGTCCGGTTGTCGCTTTTGCGGATTTCCCGACACAGATCGTAGCCACTCAGTTCGGGCATCATCACATCGAGCAGCAGCAGGTCCGGTTGCTGCTGCCGGTAGCAGCTCAAGGCTTGCCCGCCATCGGCACAGGGGAGCACCAGGTAACCTTCACACTCGAGCAGGTCGATCAATCCCTGGCGCAGGTCGGCATCATCCTCGGCGATCAATACGCTGATCTGGGCCATCTATTCTTCTCCAACGGGCAGAATTAATTCGAAGCAGCTGCCGCCACCTTCTGCCGGACAGTAACGGAGTTGGCCACCCAGTCCTTCAGCCAACTGCCGGGCGATGCTCAGTCCCAAACCGGAGCCTTGCTGGCGACTGGTCAGAGAATTGTCGATCCGGTGGAATTTATCGAAAATCCGTTGCTTGTGGGAACTTGGAATCCCTGGCCCCCAGTCACGCAGCCGCAAGCGGTAGTTTTTGGTCTCCCGCTCCACCTGGAGATGAAGTTTTTTTCCTTCGGCGGCGTACTTAATGCCGTTATCGAGCAGGTTGATGATGATCTGTCCCAGCGCATCCCGGTCGGTCTGCAACTGACAGGGGGCGGCGGGTAGTTCGGTGTGCAGTTCAATGCCGGCTTCCCGCAGGCGCGGCTGCTGGGCTTCGGCCAGCTCGCTGATCAACTGTCCCAGATCGAGGCTTTCACGTTGGTAGTTGCGACGGCCTTGTTCAAGACGACTGAAGTCAAGGACATTATTCACCAGCCGGGTCAGCCGC
The DNA here is from genome assembly GCA_945787295.1 of uncultured Desulfuromonadales bacterium. The sequence goes on along the minus strand of CALZHQ010000013.1, from coordinate 18,738 downwards.
TGACTCTCTTTGATGATCGTCTGCAGGTAGCGCTGCTGTTTTCCGGCTTCGCTGATTTTTCCTTCGCCGAGCAGTTCGGCGTACATGCGGATGGTGGTCAGTGGGGTCTTCAGCTCATGGGATACATTCGAGACGAACGAAGTCTTCTGCCCGGCGTCGCGTTGATTACGATAAGCCTGCCAGAGCAGTAGCGAGCCACCGAGCAGGATGGCGGCGATGAAGGTAGCGATCAGCAGCGTGCCGATCAGCAGGATGCCACTGCCACCTGCTGCCGCGCTGTCGCTCGTATAGGCGGCTACCTGCCAATGCGGCAGGCTGAGCAGCGGCACAGCCGCCTGCGGTTGTGTTTCGGGCAGGATTTCGAACTGGCCGACCTGGTGAAAGATGTTACCGTTTCCATCGAGCAAGGCATAACTTTCCGACCCGGTTGGCAGGGCCGGCAGGTTGCCGAGCAGGCGGCTGAGCAGGGCCATCATTTCCACCTCAAGGCCGTAGCGTTGCGTACTGTTGGCCGGCGCAAACCAGCCGAGCAGGTGCAGTTGGTCATCGGCGTACCAGCTGCGCCAGCTGCTGAGACCGCTGAGGGGTGCCGCAACAGATTCCATGGCGGCGGTCGCCGGGAGGCTTGCGTTACTGTCGCTGCTGGCAGAGGTGACTGCTGGAGACGGAGCTTGTTTGGCCAACTGTCTCAATTCGCGCCGTTCGGCGAGGATGGTTCGGGCCGGGGACGCCGGTTCAGGTTCTATCTGCTGATCGGAAAGCGGTTGCTGCCAGTTGGACTGGTCGGCAAAAAGCGGCAAAAAGCGGCGCACGAAAGCGGCTTCTTCATCACTTGCCGGTTGCTCTGGATCGGGCAGCAGCAGGCCCCGTGCCTTTTGCCAGATAAAAACGTTACGGACCAGCGGGTTGTCACGCTTCCAGCGGTGAAGTTGCGCCGCTAGATTCGCCTGCGGCAGTTGCCGCAGCGTTTCCTCGAGACCATCCTTGACCTCGGCCACGGCCAGGTCGATGTTGCCGGCAATCGCTTCGGCGCGGTTAGCAGCGGCTGCCCGGTTGCTACTGAGCAGGCGAGCTTCTTCACTTTGCAATAGTCGCAAAGCACCGACCCCGAGCAACAGGGTCGGCACCAGCAACAACAGCCAGGCAAGGATGATCAGGTTCGGTTTATGCATGGCACCCCAAAGGTTGGAACTGCCGCGACCGCTGTGGCCACGGCACCGATATCAATAATCTTTCTGCTGCTTACGAACTTTGTAGCTTTCTGAGCGGATCTCTTTTTTTACGGCACTCGGTAAGGCTGGTGCCGAGAAGGTCGCGGCATCACCTTCAAAAGCCTCCGCCTCTTCCGCCAGGTCGCTGAAGCCGAGGTTGGCGCTTTGTGATTTCAGTTTGCCACTGCTCTGACGGATTTCAGCGACCGCTTCATCTTTACGCCCAGCGTTATAAAGGTCAAGCGCGCGATCACGACTGGCGGCGATTTCATTTTCGACCACCGCTTCGAGAACCGGTTTGTTGGCTGACTTGCGAACCTCTTCCTGCCGCGGTGAGAAGCGCACATTGGCCAGGGCAATGGTGCTCTCCTGGTGGTTGGTCAAGGCGTTTTCGTAATAGCAGCGGGCCGAGGCGATCTTCAGCAGTTGGTCCGGCTGCCCCGGGTTGACCTGGACTTCGATCAAGACATATTTCTCCTGGCCGCCGTAAAGCTGGTTGAGATGGATTTCCACCCGGTTGCCGCTGATCCGGCCTTCGCGGCCGATAATCCGCAGTGGGCGGACCTCGGCAGGTGTGTCCAGCTCGATACTGATGCGCCTGGCGGCAACACTGAGAACATCCCCCAGTTCGGCGGCGAAGATGCGGGGCAGATCGACACTCGATTCAACGAAATAATGGTTGCCGTCGCTCCGGTCGGCCAGCCTCGTCATCAAATCTTCGTTGAAACCGTGGCCGATGCCGATGGTGGTCACCGAGATGCCCTCTTTCAGCAAGGCAGCACCGAGGCGGGCCAGGTCACTTGGCAAGCTTGGGCCGACGTTGGCCAGGCCGTCTGAGAGCAGCACGACGCGATGCACGAAATTGCGCCCCAGGTTTTTCCTTACCTCGGCAGCTCCCTGACTGACAGCCCCGAACAGGGCGGTGTTGCCGCCGGCCGAGATGCGCCTGATCTGGGCTTCGATCCATTCACTGTTGGCCGCGCTCTGTGGAGAAATCAGGGTCTGGACATTGTGATCATAGATCACAAGTGAGAACAGGTCCTGCGGACCGAGCATCCGCAGGGCGGTGATTGCGGCATCGCGGGCCTTGGCGATTTTGTCGCCCACCATCGAACCGGAACGGTCGAGAACCAGGGTCAGGTTGACCGGGGGACGTTCCATTTCCAGCGGCACTTGCGGAACATTCAGCGCTACCTTGATAATCGCGGTCTCCCGCTGTCCAGACGGCAGGACATCGCGGTCGAGGCTCAAATCAAGGTTGAGCAGTGGTGCTGCCTGGCTTGATCCGACGGTGAACAGCAACAGCAGCAGGGTGGGCAACAAATTTCTTGGCATGACTCTCATCTTTACTCTCCTTTGCAGACGGTTTCAGGGATCAGTTGCCTCAAGTAGAGCAGGGTCTGCAAAAAGAGTGGTCACAGGGTGGTCAAAAATTTGTAAAGAAAATGTCATGCTGATCAATTCCGGTCAATTTTTTTATGATTTCACCGATTTATTCCGGTTTCCCAAATTGACATGTGACGCTTCCTGCGCAAAGCTTTTTTAGGATCAAATATTTCTAGCCGTTACTGAGAGAAGTATATGGTGCTGAAGCGAGTAGATGATAGCCAGACCCTGCTACTGGTCGATGACAGCCCGATAAATCTTGACCTGTTGATGGAAACTCTGGATGGGCTGGGCTATCGGCTGCTGGAAGCGATCGATGGACCGACCGCGCTGGATGTGGCCAGGCAGGAAATTCCCGATCTGATCCTGCTCGACATCCTGATGCCCGGAATGGACGGATTTGAGGTTTGTCGGCGCTTGCGGGAAGATCCCTTAACGGAAGACATCCCGGTCATTTTTCTTTCCGCCCTGGATGAATTAAAAGATCGAGTCCGGGGGCTTGAGACCGGTGCGGTCGACTTTATTTCCAAGCCGTTCCGCCTCGAAGAAGTGATTGCCCGGGTCAATACCCACCTGACGATCAATCAGCTAAAGATGAAGGTTCAGAAACAGCGGGATGAACTGGAATACGAACTGCAGCAGGTGGCGGAAGCTCAGCGCTCCCTGCTGCTGAAAAACCTTCCGGAGATCAGCGGTTTCCGCTTGGCGGTTATCTATGAAACCAGCCGCTATGCCGGCGGGGACCTGTTTGACGTTTTACGCCTGCCGAATGACCGCTGGGGGATTCTGGTGGCCGATGTGGAAGGGCACAGTACCCCGGCGGCCGTGCTGATGGCGATGAGCTGTGCTCTGCTGCGCTCCTTTTCCGGTGATGGCAGCGATCCGGTTGCGGTAATGCAATATCTCAACACCCAGCTCTGCAAGGTCTCTGATTCGCGAATGGTGACAGCTCTTTATGCGGTTTACGATGCCAAGCTGAGGTCGCTCAAGCTGGCCCGGGCCGGACATCTGCAACCGCTGTTGTATCGTCCCTCATTGGGGGTGCGGGAAATTTTCTGTGCAGGGACTTTCCCGCTGGGCCTGAAACCTTACGGTGATGAACCGATTCCGGTTGAAGAGATCAGGCTCCAGTCGGGCGACCAGCTGCTGTTCTATACGGATGGTTTGATTGAACGTTTTGATCACGACGGGCAGATGTATGGGGTCGAGCGTTTAAGCGAGCAGTTGGCTCAGGTGGTCGCAGAGTCGCCAGCCGCCAAGCTGCAGCAGATTTATGCCGATGTGGCCGCTTTTGTCGCCGGCCGGCCGGCCGATGATGATCAAACCCTGCTGTTGGCGGTTGTCGATTGATCCTTCTGTTCTGGCCGCAGTGCTCGTTACTCCCCCTTGGTCAGGATCGGTTCTGGACCGCTGTCAATCGTCTTGTTGACCGCTTTGGCAAGGCCCCGCAACATGCCATTGAAGATAAAACTGTGAAACGGCATGACCGAGTACCAGTAAAGCAGACCGAGCAGGCCACGCGGCAAGAAGCGGGCAATCTGCTGCAATTCGGTGCGGCCGTCTTCAAGCTGCTGTAAGCGGAAATTCAGAACCGCTTCACCCGGCACTTTCATCTCGGCAACGAGCATCAGCAGTATAGGCTGTTCCACATCGACCACCCGCCAGAAGTCGAGCGCATCTCCCGGATATATCTCTTCGGAATCCCGGCGTCCGCGACTTAATCCAACCCCGCCGAACAGGCGGTCGATTATCCCGCGCAGCTTCCAGAGCCAGTCAGCATAATACCAGCCGACCTCGCCACCGATAGAAACCAGTGCCGGCCAGAGCTCTTCGGGAGTGGCGGCCACAATAATCTTTCGCGCATCGGTGAAAATTTTGCCACCGGCCCAATCGGGATCACCGCTTTCACTCCATTCCGCCGGGTGGAGTCGTCCCGAATCGCTCCAGGAACTTTCCACTTGATGCTGCTTGATTCTTTCCAGCGCCAGCCTGATCGCCCGCCGGCAATCAAAAAGCTCCTGGGGCAGCAGTTCAGCAATCCGGTCGTCGTGACAAACCACCGGGTTTTTCAAGCCTTCGGTCAGGGGGCGGGCAAGTGCTGCGGGCACCGGGGTGAGCAGATGGATCCAATATGAACTCAGCCGCGGGGTAAGAAACGGCAATGGGATGATCAGGCGGCGCCTCAGCCCGGCCTCCTCGGCATAGATTTCCATCAGTTTATGATAAGTGATGATCTCCGGCTGACCGATGTCGAAGGTCTGGCCCAGGGTTTCCGGACATTCGAGGCAGCCGATCAGGTAGTGCAGGACGTTACGGATCCCGATCGGCTGACAGGGGGTGTCGACCCAGCGCGGGGTGAGAATGATCGGCAGGCGATCGACCAGGTAGCGCAGGATTTCGAACGCGGCACTGCCGGAGCCGATAATCATCGCCGCCCGCAGGGTTGTTACCGGGACCGGGCCCAGTTGCAGTAGCTGGGCGACTTCGCTACGCGATTGCAGGTGATGACTGAGGCCACTCCCTTCTTCACCGAGTCCCCCCAGGTAGATGATCTGCTGCAGGTTTACCGCGGCGGCCGCTTTGGTCATGTTCATTGCCGCAACCCGGTCGGTGTGCGAGAAGTCGTCGACCTCGGGGTTCATCGAATGAACCAGGTAGTAGGCGGCTCGGCACCCTTTGAGGGCATTTACAAGGCTGGGATAGTCGAGCAGGTCGCCGCGGACGATTTCCAAATCACGGTTTTCGGCACTGACGATTTCCAGGTCTGGATGCTTTCCCCAACGGCGCTTTCTTAGTTTTTCGGGATTGCGGGCCAAGGCACGAACCTGGTAGCCGGCCGCCAGGAGGCGCGGCACCAGCCGACCGCCGATGTAGCCACCTGCGCCGGCAACAAAAATCAGTTTGTTGTTGTTTTTTGTCATGACTGACCTCTCTGCTTGCCGGGCGCACATCGCTAGTTACTATTCTGCCGATACGATTCATGTTTTGGCAAGTCTTGGCGAGATAATAGACGATTTTTTCATTTCGTATTGAAATTTGTTTTGTCGCATATTCTACTTTTTCTTGCATAAGTTTCGGTTAATGTTTATTCTGTTAAAATTCTTTCAGCCGATGGGGGCGGCACGAGGTCAGGTTGTTGAGAACCGTAGCCCCGCCCGTTTAGTCCTTTTCGTTATTGAATCCAGACAGCAAAGGTTTCGAGGCCTGATGAATCAGTTGGCTCCTGAAGAATCTGATCCTAATTTCGTCGCCGCCTATGAGCAGATTGTTGATCTGCTTTCGATCAGGCTGCTGGCGGAAAAACAGGCGGATGTGCGGGTCTGCCATGACGAGCAGCTGGAGAAGGGCTTTGATCAGTTGACAACGATGATCAACGGCACTCAAGACTTGATCTGGTTTGTCAACAGAGAGAAGCAGCTGCTCATTGCGAACGAAGCCAGCAGTAAGAACTTTTTTGAACTGGTCGGGGTTGAAATGCAGCCCGGCCTTTCGAGCAGGGAGCTTCTTTCGCCAAGCCTGGCCGAATATTTTGATCAGGTCTACAGTCGCGCCTTTGAGGGCAAAACCCTGCGTTTCAATCACAACGGACGGGATGGTCGGGAATACGCAATGATCGCTCAGCCGGTCAAGGTCGAAGCCGATTCTGTCGGCGTGTCTGTGTTCGGCAGTGATATTACTGAACTGGATAAGTTGCAGGAAGAGCTGCGCCGCTTCGAGCAGTTGGTTTCATCAACTCCCGATCTGATTGCCCTGGTCGATCGCCACTACCAGCATTCGATTGTCAACGACTCCTATCTGGGGGCGTTCAATAAATCTCGCCAGGAAATGCTCGATACCAGTTTGCGCGACCTGATCGGGGAAAAGAATTTTCGTGGCGATATCGAGTTGAACCTGGAGATTGCTTTCAGTGGCGAAACGGTGCATACCGAAAGCTGGATTTTTCTGCCGGAGTTTGGGAACCGCTTGATGTCACTCACTTACCAGCCGTTGCGCTCGCAGGAGGTGACTCCGCGATATGTGGTTATCAACGGTCGAGATATCACCGCGGTGAAACAGGCGGAGCATGAGCGACAGCGAATTTTCGATGTTTCCCTCGATATGCTTTGTGTCACCGGTTTCGACGGCAAGTTCAAAGAATTGAACCCGGCCTGGACACGAACCCTCGGCTGGTCGGCCGAAGAGTTGAAAAATCGTTCCTGGAGCGAGTTTGTTATCGAAGAAGACCAGGTCCACACCGTTGAGGCGAATGCACGGTTGATTAGAGGCGAAAACCTGGTCGGCTTCGAAAACCGCTATCGGTGTAAAGACGGGACGGTCAAATGGTTGTCCTGGAGCGCCTATCCCGAGCTGGGCAGCGAACGGATATTTTCAGTGATCCGCGATATCAGCGCAGACAAAGAGATGCAAGCGGAACTGCGCCATCTGGCGACCACCGACCCGCTGACCGGTGCCAATAACCGGCGCTATTTTATCGATCATGTTAATCTTGAATTGAAGCGTAGCCGGCGACATGGTCTGCCGCTGGCGGTGCTGCTGATGGATATCGATCATTTCAAATCGGTCAATGACAGTTATGGCCACGATATCGGCGATGAAGTGTTGTGTCGATTGGTCGACGGCTGCTTGGATGTCTTGCGCGAGACCGATCTGTTCGGCCGCTACGGCGGCGAGGAGTTCGCTGCCGCGCTGGTCAAGACTGATCAGGCAGGGGCTCTGCAGGTTTGCGAAAGATTATGCGATAAGCTCCGTAATATAAGTATCCGTACCCCTCAGGGTGAATTAAAGATCACTGTCAGTATCGGCCTGACGATGTTATCTGCCGATGACCTTTCCATCGATTCTGTTCTCAAGCGGGCGGATGATGCCCTCTACCGGGCCAAAAACTCCGGCAGAGACCAGGTTGCCCTCTACTGAGCCTCCATATTAATTTCTCGAGTCTGTTCGTTGGTCCCTTTTCTTCCTGTTGGAAATTTCAAAACAATTTATCGGATGAAGTTTCTAAGCCTCAGAATGTAAAAATATTTGTTAAAGCCTTCTAGTAAAGAGCTTGACAATAATGGTGGGGTATGGTTTATTATAGCTTATTAATGTTCTAGGTCATGAATAGGAAAATAAGACATTCAGCGGAAAAGGGAGAGCACAATGAAAAAACTTATCCTGCTTTGTGCGGCTTTATTGGTGGCGAGCTCGGCGTGGGCAGACACCTTGACGGTTACGAAAGCTGCTTCGGTCCCGGAAATTGATGGTGTAGAAGAGGCCGCCTGGGCTTCTGCGCCGGAAACGGTGATTATTGTTTCGCAGGTGCCTGACACGGTCATTGCGAAGAACAAAGAAATGCAGGCCGGTAAATACGCCAAGAACTGGACGAAAAGCAAGCCGAATGCGACCACCGAAGTGAGTCTCAAGGCGATGTATTCTGAAGATATGATCTTTATCCGTGCCAAATGGGCCGACAGCAGCAAGGATGACCAGCATAAGCCGTTCAAGTGGGAAGGCTCCAAAGAGGATGGCGAGTATCTCAGCGGCAAAGAGCGGGAGGATCGCTTGGCCATGCAGTGGCCGATCAGTGGTGAATTTAACTCCAACATGCTGGCCGAAGTCGATGCGGTTGTTGATGTCTGGCAATGGAAAGCTGCACGGACCAATGCCGCCGGTATTATTCACGACAAATCGCATATCCGCTCAACGAAGCCTTTAACCGGTAAATTTTCGACCCATTACAGTGCCAGCGGTAAAGAGGTCTACGTTGCCCGTCCTGGTGATGGCGGTGTATCGCCGTATAAATCGAACAAGATCGATCCGTTTGAGTATCAGGGCGATATGGTTGTTCAGTATATTCCGACAGTGCCAGATGTTGCGGATGCCACCGACGTCGAAGCCAAAGGGAAGTGGGACGCCGGTTTTTGGACCGTAGAGATTGCGCGTAAACTGGATACCGGCAATCACGCTACCGACACAGTTTTTGACTCTGCGAAGAAGACCCAGACCGCAATCGCAGTTTTTGATCATGCCGGGGATCACTTCCACGCCGTTTCGAACGAAATCGACGTCGTTTTTAAGTAATCTGCTTTACCTGGCCGGGGGAATTCTTGCTTTTCCCCGGCCAGTTTTCTCGTCTATCTGGTGAGGTTAGACCGATGAAATTTACCTCGATCGCATTCCGTATCAATGGCGGCTTTTTGGCGTTGATCGTCCTCCTGTTGTTATTGGGAGGACTTTCGCTGTTCAGCGTCAGCAGTATGACCGGCAGTATGATCGAGTTGAATGAAGGGATGAGTTCGGTTCGTGGCGACCTGGAAACCGCCGCAACACAGATGGGCAGCCTCGAAGAAAGCGTCGATATCCTTAAGCAGAGCGATGCGGAATTCTCTAAGCTGCGGCAGATGCAGGGGCAGTTACAGGATAGTCGCCAGGCGACAGTCGATATCGGTGCCGGTCTGGGTAGGATCGAAACCAGTTTTGAGCAACAAAGCTCTGCATTGAACAGTGTCGGAAATAACGTAACCATAATCGGTTCTGGTCTGCGGAAGGTTTCAGGAGAAACTCAAAAGTTAATCCGTGATGTTGAAACGATCAATTCATTGGTATTGCAGACCTATATCGGATTTTTCAATTATCTCAATGAGTTTGTCGCTGATGTTGAGACACCTCTCGCACAGATCGATGAAATTAAACTGAAATTAGGCGAAGTGACCGGAATTCTCGGTGACGCTGCGACTGAAGAACAGGCCCTGGTCAAAGGGATCAACAAATCCTTGCGACGCTATCGGCGCTACATGAGTGACCTGGGCGAAACGACCAGTACTACCCAGATTACGGAATTGAAAGAGCCTCTGATTACGTGGGGCGGCAAAATTATGGTCGATGCTCAGTCGTTGCGCGAAAAGGCCTGGGCAATCGCTGATCGTCAAAGCCAGGAAGCTTTGATTGCTGCCGGTGCTGCTGAAAAAGAAGTCGAGCAGGCCATTGCGGCAAGTGTGGAATCGGGTCAGGTTTTGAACCATTCACTGATTTTGGCACGTGAGGCCAGTAGCCAGATCGGTGAATTGACGACCGGTTTGACCAAGGCGATTACCGGGGTCGATAAGAGTCTCTCCGCTGTGCCGAAAGCAATTTCCGGAGCCACCGAATCGCTCGGTGGAGTGCGCAAATCGATGCAGGTAGTAAATCAGGCGATGACGCAGGCTGATGAATCGGTTGCTGCCAGTAACAGGCTGAAAAGCATTATGCTGACAGTCTGTATCGCCGCAGTTCTGTTCGGCATCGGGATTACTGTCGTGGTGCAGAGAACCCTGGTCCGGCCTCTGGGCCGCTTTACTCGTGGTTTGCATCAGGCCGCTCACAACGATCTTACTGTGGATATTTGTGCCCGGGGTACCAGCGGTGAACTTAAAGAGTTGATTGAGGGAATGAACAATCTGCTTCGAACTTTTGGCGGCAGTGTCGGTGGGATGAACAGTCTTGCCCAGGAGGTCCATGGGAGTGCGCAGGAGCTGGACAGTATCGCCAGCGAGTTGACGGCCATGTTCGAAACTTTACGTAACCATGCCAAGGATATCGCGACGGCGACGAACGCGTTGACGGCAACCACCCACACGATTGCGAAGAACTCGGAAAAATCGAAAGAACAAGCGGATACGGCAACGCAGCTGGTCAATAAGGGCGATCTGGTTGTTAACGATTTGCATGCTTTATCTTCTGAGATTGCAGACTCCTTAGATCGGGCGATCGATGAGATGGAAAAGCTGGCCGACGATTCGAAGAAGGTTGATGCGGTTATCAATATCATCAAGGAGATCGCAGATCAGACCAATCTGCTGGCGATCAACGCTTCAATCGAGGCGGCGCGGGCGGGAAATCACGGTAAAGGGTTTGCGGTGGTTGCTGAAGAAGTCCGGAACCTGGCACAAAAAACCGCCCAATCGACCGATAGAGTCGATTCGATGATTCAGGCTTTACAGCAACGGATCGCGCCGACAATGCAGGAGATTCAGCGTTGCAGTGAGAAGTCGAAAGCTGAGCATGAAAAGAGTGCCCAAGTGACCTCCCATCTTTCCGAAATCGATACAGCAATGAACCTATTGACTGAACAGACGAGCGAAATAGCTGCTGGTACCAACGATCAGGATAAGGCTTTTCCGGGGATTGCCGCGCGAATCAAGGATATCAATGAAATTGCTGCGGTCACCGGTGGCCAGATGCAGACAGTTGGGAATCAAGCCGCCAGCTTGGTGGCGCTGGCAGGCAACCTGCAAGAAAAGATTGCTCTTTTTAAGGTGGATCAGCAGCATTCTGGGAGTGATTTACGGCAAATCTCCTGAAGTGAACGCCGCGAGTAAAATGAAAGAGCTTTCCTGCTAAGTGGGGAGGCTCTTTTTTGTTCAGGCGTTGATCGGGAACAGCACCAGATGCCTAACATCTGGCAGGATGCCGATTTTCTCCCCCGGCTTGTGATCGCAGTGACTCGGCACCAGCGCCTGTACCTGGTCGCCGTTTTCGAGCAACAATTGGTAGAGGATGTTGGCTCCGCGAAAGTTGCGGCGCAGCACTTCCGCTTTGACTGGGCTGTCATCGTCGTGGACCACGTCTTCCGGCCGGATCAGCAGTTGCACTGCCGTTCTCTCTGGCAGCGGCTGACTGAGCACTCCTGAAAGCAGGCCCAGCCCGGTTTCGACCTGATTTTCTTTCCGAACCACTCCGGTGATCAAGGCCCCTTCACCAACAAATTCGGCAATTTTCGGACTGACCGGTTGATGGTACAGCTGATGGGCGTTATCCCACTGCAGGATTTCGCCGTTATGCATAACACCGATCCGGTCGGCGACAGCAAATGCTTCATGCTGGTTGTGGGTGACGAACAGCGCGGTCGTGCCATATTGTTTGAGGATGTCCCGCACCTCCATTGAGAGTCGTTCCCGCAGGGCGACATCAAGGTTGGAGAAGGGTTCGTCCATCAGCAGCAGTTTCGGCTGTGGTGCCAGTGCGCGGGCCAATGCTACCCGTTGTTGCTGGCCGCCGGAGATCTCATGCGGGTATCTATAGTGTTCGGTTGTTAAGCCGACCAGTTCCAGGGCGTCATTGACACGGCGCAGTTGCTCGGCTTTTTTCAACTCACGTAAACCGAAGGCCACATTGTCGAAGATGGTCAGGTGAGGAAACAGGGCGTAGTCCTGAAACACCATGCCGATCTTCCGTTTGGCCGGAGGCAACGAAAAGCCGCTGCTGCTGACGGTTTCCCCGGCGATGCGGATTTCTCCGGCGAGCAAGGGTTCGAAGCCGGCAATGGTTCTTAAGACCGTGGTCTTCCCACAGCCGCTGGCACCGAGCAGGCAGCCGATTTCGCCCCGCTGTAGGCTCAGGGAAAGATCCTTGACCACCAGCTGCTTGTCATATGCCTGAGAGATGCTGCGCAATTCGAGGATGGTTTGCTTTGAGTCGGACATAGGGCCTCTTCAGTCGTTTTCGGTGCCGCGCATCAGCAGGACAATCGGAATCAAGCCGGACAGCAGCAGGGTCAGTGCCGGCAGCGCTGCCCGCTCCCATTCGCCCTCCGAAGTCAGTTCGAAAATTTTCACCGCCAGGGTGTCCCAGCCGAAAGGGCGGGTCATCAGGGTGATCGGCATTTCTTTCATCACGTCGACAAATATCAGGGTCAGGGCGGTAAAAATGCCGCCGCGCAGCATCGGCAGGTGCACCTTAGTGAGCAGTTTTAGCCCCCGCAGGCCCATCAGCCGCGAGGCTTCATCGATGTTGCTGGTCACACGGTGCATGGCGCTGTCGATCGACTTGAAGCCGGCCGCCATAAAGCGGATCAGGTAGGCGAGCAACATGATCAGGATGGTACCCTGCAGCAGCTGCGGTAGTTCCAGACCGAAAAGGTGATCCGCGGTATTGATGATGAAATTATCCAGTTTCGCCAGCGGGATGAAGATGCCGACGGCCAGGACTGTGCCGGGCAGGGCGTAGCCTAGGGTGGCCACCCGGACAAGGCCGTGGGTCAGGCGATCCTGATGGCGCCGGCTGGCATAGGCGAGCAATAGGGCGACCGCGGCGATCAGCACCGCCGAGCTGAGGCCGAGAGTCAATGAGCGGCCGAGTAGGGCGAGGTAACGGCTGTCGAATTCCTGCTGGAAGACATTCAGGCTCCAGTTGAGCAGCTGCATCGCCGGCAACAGGAAGGCAAACAGCAGAATCGCCAGACAGTAGCCGCTGGCCAGCCACTTTTTCGTGCCGCTGAGATTGATCCGATCGGCCTGTGGGGCGACCCGGCTTTGGCTGAAGCGCATCCGCTTGCGCAGATGCTGTTCCAGCACTATCAGGATGAAGACCAGAGCCACCAGCAGAGTTGAGAGCTGAGCCGCTGCCGAGAGCGAGAAGAAGCCGAACCAGGCTTTGTAGATCGCGGTGGTGAAGGTGTCGTAGTTGAAGATCGAGACGGCGCCGAAATCGGCCAGCGCTTCCATCAGCACCAGGGTGGCGCCACCGGCAATCCAGGGCCGCGCCATCGGCAGCGCGACCCGGAAGAATCCTTCTGTTGGTGAGCAGCCGAGACTTTCTGCCGCCTCAATGGCTCGCTTCCCATGGGTGCGGAAGGCGTTGCGGGCCAGCAGGTAGACGTAGGGGTAGAGGGCCAGCGTCATAACCAGGATAACGCCCGCGGCCGAGCGGATGTCGGGAAACCAGACGCCCCGGCCGAACCAGGCACGCAGCTGGGTTTGAACCGGTCCGGAAAAATCGAACAGGCCGAGAAATACAAAGGCTAGCACATAGGTGGGCATCGCCAGTGGCAACAAGAGCACCCAGGAAAAGTGTTTGCGGCCCGGGAAGTTGCAGACGCCGGTCAACCAAGCCAGACTGACACCGAGCAACAGGGTGCCGGTCGAGACCCCGATCACCAGCTTGAATGTGTTAAGCAGCAGTTGGCTCAGCAGGGTTTGTCGCAGGTGCTGCCAGATCTCCCAGGCGGGCTCGAGCCAGGCCAGGACCAGGACCGACAGAGGCGCCAGAACCAACAGCGCGACACAGAGGGTCAGCCATTGCCAACCGCTCGGTTTCTGTTTGAAGCAGCTGAAGCCTCGCAAGGAGGCTTCAGCTCGACCTAAATAAGAAGAGGGCATTAGGGCTTATTCCGCTTAGCGGTATCCGGCCCGGTCCATCAGTTTGATGGCGGTGCCTTGCAGTTCGCCAGCTCTTGCCAGGCTCTGTTCACTGGCTTTGAAGTTGCCCCAGTTTTTGACGTAGTTGTGGGCTTCGACCTTGGGATTGACCGGGTACTCCATGTTGGCGTCTGCGAACAGGTTCTGGGCCTGTTCTGAGGAAAGCCACTCGAGGAATTTAATTGCCGCTTGCCGGTTCTTTGAGTGCTTGGTAACACCAGCGCCGGAGACATTGACATGCACACCGGTGCTGTTCTGGTTCGGCCAGTAGAGGGCCAGCTTCAGCTCCGGGTTCTTTTTCAGCAGCCGACCGAAGTAGTAGGTGTTGACGATGCCGACATCACCCTGTCCGGCGAGGATCGCTTCCATCAGCTTGGTGTCGTTGGAAAAGGGTGGCGCCGCCAGGTTGCTGACCCAGCTGCTGACGATCTGCTCAGTTTTCGCTTCACCATGTTCCGCGATCAGCATTGCCACCAGCGACTGGTTATAGACTTTTTTCGAGGTCCGCAGAATCAGGCGATCTTTCCAGTTCGGTTCGCCGAGGGCTTCGTAGCTGTTCAAATCGCTCGGCTTGACCCGCTCGGTACTGTAGACGATAGTCCGGGCCCGCAGCGACAAGCCGAACCACTGGTTGTCAGGATCGCGCAGATTGGCCGGGACGTTGTCGGCCAGAACCTTTGAGTCGATCGCCTGCAGTACGCCTTCGTTGGCCGCATGCCAGAGGTTGCCGGCATCGACTGTCAGCAGCAGGTCGGCGCGGGTGTTTTTCCCTTCAGCTTTCAGGCGCTGCAACAGCGGTCCGGCTTTATCGGTGACATAAGTGATTTTGGTGCCGGTCTTTTTGTTGTAGGCATCGAATAGTGGTTTGATCAGGTGTTCTTTGCGTGCCGAGTAGACGACCAGTTCAGCAGCCAGTGATTGACCGATAAGCAGCAGACTGATGCATAAAGAAAGCAGTAGGGCAGTAAGACGAATTTTGTTCATGAATTTAACTCCGCATAAAAATGATTTTGAAAACGAATATCAAAATAGAGAAATTGAGTGTCTTTGTCAAGAAATATTATTGCAAAAGTCTATGTAAATACTAAAGAATATATGACCGAAATGGTCATATATTAACTTCTTAGCATTCTCTCACTGGATAAATCCTGTTTGGGGTTAAATGTCGATGGATGTCTATCGATTTATCAGCATTTGCGGTTATTATAAAAGACAGTTTGTTTGATTTGTTAGCAGCCTATGTCGAAAGGATGTTTATGGAACAGCTTGATCAAGTTGCGACAATTATCGCTTTGAGTATGGGGGTTGCCTGGGCCAGCGGGATCAACTTGTATGCTGCGATCCTGATGCTTGGTCTGCTAGGCTCATCCGGTAACTTGGTACTTCCTCCGGACTTACAGGTTTTAACCAACCCTTTAGTGATCTTCGCTGCCGGAGCCATGTATTTGGTTGAGTTCGCCGCCGACAAGGTGCCGGGGGTGGACAACTCCTGGGATACCCTGCACACCTTTATCCGTATCCCGGCTGGGGCCATGCTGGCGGCCGGCGCGGTCGGTGAAATGGATCCGGCTGTCTCTTTGGCGGCCGCGATCGTTGGTGGTGGTTTGGCAGCCGGGGCGCATGCGACCAAGGCCGGTTCGCGGGTGTTGATCAATGCTTCACCGGAGCCTTTTACCAACTGGATGGCCTCTTTAACAGAGGATGTCGTGGTGATTGCAGGACTCTGGACTGCGCTCCACTATCCGTTGCTGTTTATCGTACTGCTGCTGCTGTTTGTGTTGTTTATGGTTTGGGTGCTGCCGAAAATCTGGCGTGGGGTCAAACTGGTATTTACCGCATTGATCAGTTTCTTGAAGGGTGGGGGGCCGAAAGATCCTCCGAAAGCTCCCGATTTGAAGATGCCCAAGTCGTTTCCCGAATTGCCGGGTAATTCAGGAAATGGTGGCTAGTGCGTTGCCGTAAAGGACAATAAAAACGGTCCTATAATAACCAAAGCAAAGGCTAACGATAGTGTTTTTAGGTATTTTTTAGGTTATACAGCCGAATAAAAAGGCCGGAAGATAAAAAATCTTCCGGCCTTAAATTTTCAAATTAGACAATCAGCCGCACATCTGTAAGGGGGCGATGTTGGTTTGCTGATGTAAGCGCCGATCTGAACCGGTAAAGATTTGACGACTTTTGGCGCGGATTGGGTCGACTCCGACCACCGCCCAGTCCTCATTGCGTTGAAACATCTGGACTTCGCCCATAAACAGCAGAATATCCAGAAATTTCTGTGTAACCTGATCTTCTCTCCCATCCCTGTAAATCACCCGAACCATACTGTCCCATCCTCCTTTGCCATCCTTGAAGGGTTTAATCTTTAAAGAAAAGCATACCTGAAGCAGATTGCAAGCGAGACACATAATAGCAAAAAAAATCCCTGAAAGGGAAGAAAAAAGCACGGTGTTCTGTGTGGGTATATATGGGTATATTAATTAAGTAGTCGACTTTATGAAGTATTTGGTATTTTGACGGCCATCTCACCCATAAGTGGTAGGGATGTGTCGTCTCCAAATGCTATGACTGATAAAGATTAGGTTGTTGAAAGATGTTACTTAAGATCGGCTCACCAATAGGAGTCGTTCTGGTAGCTAGGAGGTGGCCCGAATGCTTAGTCTCGGGCCACCGTGATCCGCTGAGGTAGTGAGCCTATTTTTCCAAAGCGTGGCGAACCTTATTCAGGTAGTCAGCGCCGATTTTCTTTTCCCAGGTTTTGTAGACCGGTTCGGCCATGGCGATCATCTGCTGTTTGTCGTTAGCATTCATGCTGTGGAAGGTCACGCCCGAAGCTTTGGCCGCGGCAATTTGCTCCTGCTGCTGCTTTATGGTCGCTTGGCGCGCCTTGGCACTCTCTTCTATGACCACCTCGGTTAAAATCTGCTGCAGGTCACTCGGTAGTTTGTTGAACCAGCGTCGATTGACCAGATGGACAAACAGCCCCTGTGCATAGTCGATCTGGGTGAAGTGCTTGGCCACAGTGAATTTCTTGGTGATATTACAGACTATCGGCGTGTGATCGAGGCCGGTGATGACTCCGGTCTGCAGCGCCTGCGGAACATCGGGCCAGGGAAGGACGGTGAATTTCAGTCCCCAGGATTTGTAAATGTCGGTATTGACCGGTGCCTGGGCAATGCGGAAATTGACCCGTTTGGCATCGACCAACTGCTCCACCGGCTCTTTGGTCGCCCAGCCGTAAGTCCCGTAGCCGGTGATGTCGAGTACCATCAGCCCGTTGCGCAGTGCCGAGTCGCGGTACTCGTTCCAGAGCTCCGGGGAATTCCGGAAAGTTTCCAGCTTGTCGAAGGTGTCGACGACAAACGGCAGGTTGACCAGCCCGAGTTTGTTCGAGACGTTGGCGGCGGCCACCGAAGAGCAGAGCATTCCCTGGATAGCACCGAGTTTCAGCTTGTTGATGACATCCTTTTCGCCACCCAGTTGCGAGAGGGGGCGGAAGTCGACATAGAGGCGGCCGTTACTCTTCTCCCAGACCCGGTCGCGGATCTTGTAACCGACACCGATGCCGGCGATCCCGGGATGGGCGACATTGGAGACCAGGTAGGTGTATTCGGCTCCAGAGGGGTCGAAGTTCGGTTGCCAGGCGGCCAGGGCATCCGTGCCAGCGAGGGTGTTACTGGCCGGCAGGGTCATGAACAGTACGGCCAGGATGATAATGACAGGTTTGAGAAGCTGCTGGGGCATGGTTCCTCCTGAAAAGTAGATGAATAGATAAAATCGAACAGCTATATAGTTTGAAAAATCACTAAAACTTGGATTGTGGCAAGTTTTACAGTAGTCTAGCCAGAATATCCAATTGAACTTATTGTATGGAGCGTTCGATAATATCGAACGTAAAACGATGGAAATCTACCGCGTGAAAAGCTTTGTCGCTATTGTCAGGACCGGCAACCTGACCCGCGCGGCCAACCAGCTGAATATCAGCCAGTCGGCCCTTTCCAGTCAGATCAAGCAGCTGGAGGACGAACTGGAATTCCAGTTATTCGAGCGCTCGTCACGTGGGATGCGGTTAAACAATGCCGGCCGTGAGATGTTGCCATTTGTCGAGACTCTGCTCGAGGCGGAGGAGAACTTGCTGCAGAAGGCTCACGCCCTGCGCCACGGCGGCGGCGAGGCGCTGAATGTCGGCTTGAATGCTGATCCCGGTTTTTTGCGGGTTGGAGCGACCAATCGGCGTCTGCAGAAGCTCTACAGGGGAATGAACGTCATCTTTCTGGCCAGCCAGACGGCGCGAACCGCTCAATTGCTGCGCCAGGGGCAGCTCGACCTGGCCTTTCTTTACGGCAGCACCAGTGATCCGGATATCCATTGTCAGCAGCTGGTCGATGTCCGCTTCTGTGTGGTTATTCCAGTCGCTCTGCTCGCAGAAAATACAGATTTAAATTGGCCACAGGTTGCGGCACTCCCCTGGGTCTGGGTTGAACATGGCTCGCCCCCCTACGATGCCCTGCTGCAAAAATTCACCCGCAGTCGATTGTTGCCGAAGCAGGCGGTCAAAACCGTCGATGAATATATCGTCAAGGAATTGGTGCTGGACGGTCAGGGGCTGGCGATAATGCGTGAGGATGAGGCTCGTCCTTTGGCTGATGCCGGACAGGTTGTCATCTGGCAGAAGGGCTGGCTGAGCTTGCCATTAAGTTTGGCCTGGATGGCGCGTAATGATGATAAATTTCAGGTCCGCAGGGCGCGGGAGGTGATCAGTTATCTCTGGCAGAGTGCAGGATCAGCAGCAGGTCCGGGCGGTGCTTACGACTACTGACCCGGCCTTGCATAAATTCAAGCAAAAAAAACGGCACCTGTCTGATTTAGACAGGTGCCGTTTTTTTTTGCTGGAGCCGCTGATCGGAGTTGAACCGACTACCTGATCATTACGAGTGAACTGCTCTACCAAATGAGCTACAGCGGCGAAGAGGTCTGAATATTTACCT
>CALZHQ010000012.1 GCA_945787295.1 uncultured Desulfuromonadales bacterium | reverse complement strand
CGGGGGGAGCAGCAACCTCTAACGCTATGATCGTTGATCTCGGCAATCAAGTCATCCTGTGTGGTGCCCATTTTACCCGCAAAACAATTAACGATCTGATCGCTGCGGCCTCCGAAGTCAGTCCCCATCCTATCAGGGCCTTTGTCCTGACACATCATCATCCTGGCTATAACTTTATCGATTTCGACTTCCCAGCCGATAAAGACCTGGTGATGACAATCGATACACGGCTGGTCATAAAACAAGAGGCACGCAAGCTGGAAAATCCACAGGTTTTTTTCAAAGAGGGCCTGACCTTTGACGGCACTGAACGGACCCTGGTGCTGACCAATGTTGGCCCAGCGCACAGCCAGGGCGACCTGATCGCCTATATTCCACAAAGCAAAGTGATGTTTACCAGCGATCTGCTTTATTTTAACAGTGTCGGTTTTCTCGGCGCCGGCTCACTAAGGGACTGGGCCCATGTCATTGAAGGGCTGTCTTCCCTGCAGGCTGAAAAGATCATTCCCGGCTTCGGGCCAGTCGGAACGCAAAAAGATCTCAACAACTTTAAAAACTACCTGAAAGACTTTCTGACTGCCGTTATCGGCCATATAGAAAATGGTGACAGCCTGGAAACAACCCTGAAGACTTTCCACCTTCCTCAACATGAAAATCTCCCCGGTTATTCAAGTTTTACCCCCGGCAATATTGAACGAGCCTACCAGCAACTCAAGAATTGATTCAAGCCAATGAAAAAAAACTACTTTTGTCTAGGTTTTCAGTCAGCTTTCTGCTAATCTTTAGTCCCAACCAATGATACAGGAGGCATAGCAATGAAAAGCGTTCTGATCGTGGATGACAGCATAGCTGTTGCCCGTCAGCTGGAAAAAATTGTCAACAGTGGTGAAGAATTCGAGGTTGTCGCCCAGGGGCGAAACGGTGCTGAAGCAATCAAACTCTGCCAACAGCTCAAACCGGATATCCTCTGCATGGATATGAATATGCCGGTGATGGACGGTCTGACCGCCCTGCGCAACCTCATGCAACTCACCCCTGATCTGAAAGTGATCATGGTCACTTCGCTTGGCGGTGTCGGCGACAAGTACACCGAGGCGATCCGACTCGGGGCCAAGGATGTCATCTCAAAACCGTTTGCAAAAGAGAACGTCCTGGAAATGTTAAAGCGCCTGTAGTCGCACCGACAAATACAAGGGCGAAGAGGAGAAGAGTTACATGGCAGTTAAATTCTTTGGTCAATTTCTGATTGAAAAAGGCGCAGTGACCCGGATGGATCTCTTGCAGGCGATCGACCTGCAGGAAAAAACCAATCTCAAGTTTGGTGCGATGGTTGTAGAAATAGGATTGATGACGACGGTTGACGTGGCCCGTATCAATCAGGCACAGCGCAGCGAAGATCTCCATTTTGGCGATATGGCCGTGAAAATGGGCATACTGACTGAAGATCAAGTTCAGCAGGTCCTGACCGCGCAACGGAACAATCACCTCTTTATCGGTGAGGCTTTAATCAAAGTTGGTGCACTGTCAGAAAGTGAACTGGAAAACTACCTGAAAGAGTTCAAACAGGACCAGAGGGACTATATTTCTGAAAAGGTCGAGATACCGGCCGGAGTCCCCCACCAGTCGATCTGGGAAATGGTTGCCGACCTGACCTATAAAATGCTGACCCGCGTGGCCGGCATGTCTTTCCGGCCAGGGCCCTGTACGATAATCGACAAAATGCCAAGCCGCCCGATAGTCGCCGAAATAGGCTTTTCCGGTTCAGTCAGTGCCCGCTACCTGCTGTCCGTTTCGGAAAGCACCCGTAACCTGGTGGCCAAGGCAATCCTTGATGAGGACTCGGTAGAGAACGAACCGGTCGAGGTTCTGGATGATTCAGTCAAAGAATTTATCAATATCGTCTGTGGTAATGTATCCGCAAAAGCAGCTCAACTGGGGCACACCATTGAAATCGCCCCACCGGAGATGCGCGACGGCAACAACGACGGCATTGAGGTCCCAAAAGATCAAACCGGGCTGATGTTTCCGATCTACCTGACCGACGGTGAGGTATTCGAACTGACGATATTCGTTCCCCAGAACTAAAGCATGCTGAAACCTCTGGTTCTTCTGGTAACCATCAGTACCGGTAGCCTGATCGGCTGGTATTGCGGCACCGCCGGCGGGATTATGGGCGCTTATCTGACCGCGGTCTTAGGCGCCTCCATCGGACTCTACATTGGCCGCCGGATACAGCGCAATATGGGCGACGACTGAGATTAAGTTAAAAAGCAGCCTCCACCCGGAAGCTGCTTTTTTAATTATTTTAGAGCTATTCCTCTTCGTGATAACTGCGCCTGATCAGTAGCGCGATAGCTCCGCCCAACAACAGCAAAAGTACGATCCCGCCACCTATAATTTTACGCTGGCTGATGGCGTTTTCATAGTCAGTTACCTGCATCTGGGTTGCCGCAAGCCCTTGATCGAATTCGGCCTTTTGCCGCTGAATCTTTTCCAGTGAAACGGTATGGAACAACCGCCGGAAACCGTTACGCTGGGCAAAGAGATCTTCCTTGATCCGCTCCATGTCGATACCGACGCGATGCAGCCCAGCGACCGATGCTTCCAACGAGGACAAGGTTGCCTCGGTGTCGCTGATGACTTTTTTGACATCCGCAGCCCGCTCATAGCTATGGCAACGGGAACAATCTTCCTCGTTTATAAGATCGATATGCGCTTCTTGAATTTTATGTGCCCCATGGCAGACAACACACTGCGCACCTCCAGCCGCCAAAGCCTGCCCATGCGCACTGGCAAGGTAATCTTCCTTGACCCCCAGGTGACACTTGCCACAAAACTCGGGCACACCAGTATACTCCGGCACACCGACAAAACCTCTCTCCGGGCTCATCGCCATGGCAAAATCGGTGGGATCACCGCCGTGGCAATCGTGGCAGGAGATCCCATTTGTCTCGTGTACGCTGCTTCGCCACTGCTCGACCGGTTCGCCCAGTCGACCTTCCTGCCCGGCATGACACTGGATACAGACCGTATCTTCCGCGCTGACCAAAACCGGCAACAGCAACACCAAACTGGCTATCGCCAACACTCGCCACATCACAACAGACCACCTCATGAGTAATGCCCCCAAATCGACAGGCCGACAAACATCAGTATCCCAAGCAAATAAAGCGTGACAAAGATAGGCCGCTTGGCCGGACGCCGCTCCGGGCTGCGATCGAGAAACGGCAGCATGGCCAAAAACCCCATCGCCGCTCCCTGGGCCGCCAGTCCAAGCAACTCACTGGGGAAAATCTTTAATGTCTGATAGGCCCACAGGAAGTACCACTCAGGCTTGATATGCTCAGGGGTCACATAAGGATCTGCTGGAGTTAACGCATCGAGCGGGATAAACAACCAGGGAGCATAAAAAGTGATGGCCACAAGTAGCGCCAGGGCGAAAAAAACCATCGCAATGTCTTTGACGGTGTAGTTGGGATGGAACGGTACCCCGCCGAAGTGCTCTTCATGATGGAAACTTTTCGTCAATTCTGTCGGCTTGTAATGATCACCGAAAGGAGCACTGGAAATGCCGACCCGCCGAACACAGAACAGGTGAAAACCGACCAGACCGAGAAACGCCATCGGCAGCCCCATGACATGCAGGGCAAAAAATCGACCAAGGGTCGCTTCACCGACAGATGGGCCGCCACGCAGGAACTCTATCAGATAATCGCCGATCACCGGGATCGCTCCGGCGGCGTCGGTTGCAACAGTCGTCGCCCAGAAGGAAAGCTGGCTCCAGGGCAACAGATAACCTGTCAGGCAGAAAACAAATCCCATGTTAAGAAGTATGAATCCGGACAGCCAGGTCAATTCGCGGGGTCGCTTGTAACTGCTCATAAAGAGGACCGAGAGCATGTGCAGCAGCAGAAACACCATGATCAGGTTCGAACCGACCACATGTAAATATCGGATCAGCCAGCCGTACGGGACCTCGTTCATAATAAAGGTTACACTGGCAAAAGCCTTTTCCGTATCCGGCACATAGTAAATCAACAGCAGAATTCCGGTGAGAAACTGCAACCCGAACATGGCCATCAGGACCGCACCCATGGTGTACCAGATATTGATATTGCGTGGCAGCAGGTAGCCTCCGAGATTCTGGTGCAGTAATTCGCGAACTCCCAGGCGGCTGTCGAGCCAGTCCATAGCGTCTTTCTGTAACTTCATCTCAGGCCTCCTTAGCCGATCAGGATCTCGTCACCTTCAAGCGCAACAGCATAAGTTTCCAACGGTTCCGGTGGTGGGCCACCAAGAACCTGTCCGGCAGTCGAGAACCGGCCACCATGGCAGGGACAAAGAAATTCCTGAGACTCATCGACCCATTTAACAATACATCCGAGGTGCGTGCAGACCGCACTGAGCGCCAAAAACTCTCCGGCAGAGGGCTGCAGCAGCACGGCAGGACGGCCTTGAAAAGAGAAGAAATGTGCATTCCCAACGGGAATCTGCTCACGGGAAATCCGCACCTGCTGCTCCGTCCCGCCCTTGTCTATAGGTGATAAAAAACGGAACAGTGGCCAGGAAAAAGCACCGGCAATAACCGCTCCGATGCCCCCCATGATGATCCAGAGAAAGGTCCTCCGGTCATTCGACTTGCCAAGCGTATCGCTCATAAAAACTCCTCGATAAACGGCAGTAAAGTGTATGGCTATATAAATATTTATTCAGATAGTCGTGCCGACACAGACACTCTTAACTGTGGAACTTTGGGATAATCGGTGGCAATTATAACATAGCCGCCGATACGTTTTTTCTGTTCCGGGAATTTAGCTGCGATTTCCAGTTCGACCTGAGCTCCTGGCTTCAATTGAAGGCCATTCAATTCGGCCGAAACAGCTGGATCAGTCGCTCGTGGCGGCTGGAGATTAACTGACGCCGAGCCCTGATTGGTGATGATTACTTTCGACGTCAATGGGGCATCTCGCGGAACTTTCCCCCAATTCACGCGTTCCGGCTGCAGCAAAAGTTCGGCTTTGACATTGCCGTGCATGGAAAAAACAAGTTGTGGGACCTTGGGATCGTTGGTATCGATGGTGACAACTTTATTGACTCCCCCTTTGAAACGGGTTGAATCGAAGGTCGTTTTCAACTCACCGGTGTCACCGGCAGCAATCCGTTTCGCTGACAAAAGAGCTGCCGTACAACCACAGGAGCTGCGGACATTTCCGACTTCCAGAATTTCGTCGCCAGTGTTTCGAAAGCGGAAAACATATTCGACCTTTTCACCCTGGATAATGTCGCCGAAATCATAATTGACGGCTTCGGTCGCCAGTTGTGGAGCAGACAAAACAGAAGTAACACTACCAAGCAGCAAAACAAGAACAATCATCCAACGATTCACAGTCCAATCCTTTCCGTTTAGTTCAGTGTTCTAACAGCTCTGAATCATAGCACAAAATCTTTTATAAAACACCCGCATGAACACGGGTTGCATTTGACAGGGCCGCCCCCTTCCTGCTATAGATTGCCGTTAATCATATCTACTTATGGAGTTAAATTTTTTATGGCGGAGCAGAACCGCAAAATCCTTTTTTCTCGTGAAAAAATAGCCTCTGAAGTCCGACGCCTCGGACAAGAAATCAGCCGCGATTATGGTGCGCAAGAAGTCATGCTGGTCGGAGTCCTCAAAGGCTCTTTCCTGTTTATAGCCGATCTGATCCGAGAAATCGAGTCACCATCGGTTGTCGATTTTGTGCGCCTTGCCAGTTATGGATCGGGCACCCAGACATCCGGCATCATAGAATTTCGCAAAGAACTGGAAATGCCGATCCGTGATCGGGATGTCATTATCGTTGAAGACATCGTTGACAGCGGCTATACCTTGGAATGCCTTTACAATAAATTATTGTTACAACAACCTCGTTCGCTTAAGATCTGCACCCTGATCGACAAGCGGGCAAGACGTGAGGTCGAAATCGAAGCAGACTATGTCGGCATCAGCATGGATGATGGTTTCATTATCGGTTACGGCCTGGATCATGACGAGCGCTATCGCAATCTGCCCGACATATATCTGGTAGAAGAGTCCTGATTGCTGCCTTGTAATGTTTATGGTTTCCAGCTAGCCCGCCAGTCGGGCTCCTGGCAAAGGAGAGAGTCAGATGGTCATTTCCTGTCCTGAGTGTTCAACCAAGTTCCGCGTAAATCCTGACCGCATTCCAGCCAGCGGCGCGAAAGTCCGCTGTGCTCGCTGCAAACATGTTTTTCTTGCAGAAAAACCGGCACCAGAAGAAGCTCCTGTGTTTGAAGACGTCCCGTTGACAGAGGACGAGCCGACAGCAGCGGTTTCGGAACCGGTGTCGGAGCCGGACCCCACCCCCGAAAGTCCGACTCCGCAGCCGACATTCACTGCACAGGTCCCCGCAGCAGAGCAGCCGATTGCCCCTGACAAGGACACAGGAGAAAGCTTTACGGTTGCCGACAATACTGAGGAAAGCTTCAGCTACGAACAGTTCCGCGAACTGGATTCAACAGAAACTGAAGATGATAACTTCACCTTCGGCAGCGAAGAGGAAAATACCGAGCAGTTCGAAGCAGCCACCGAAGCAGGTGCGGTTGATTCAGACGCAGAAGAGACTTTCAGTTTCTCTGCGCCAACAGATGAGATGAAGGCAGCAGAAACGGCAAAAGAGCAGGAAGCAGAGAAGATTGAACCCGAGCCGGTGGCGGTTGAAGAAGCGATTGAGAATGTCTTTGCCGAAGTTGAAGAAGCGGAAGCTGAAGCGGAACCGGTCATCACAGCCCCAGTGGCGAAAAAAAAGAGCGGGGCAGGATCGAGCTTCATGCGCATTCTGTTACTGCTTATTTTGGGGCTGGTCATTATCGGTGGTGCCCTCTACTACATCAATGGACCGGAGCAGATCGAACAAGTTATCCAGCAGATTATTGGGCAACAGCAGGGAAAGTCGACGGAGTCGGGGCGGATCGCCCTGACAAACCTGGAAGGCAAATTCATCAATAACCAGGAAGTAGGGGAACTTTTCGTCATTCGCGGTGAAGCAACCAACAACTACAGTGAACCGCGCGCGGCCATCCAGGTTAAAGGGGTGATTTTCGATCAGAACGGTAAGCCGCTGTTGCAGAAGACAATCTTCTGCGGCAACCCGATCAATGATCAGGAGTTGCAAACATTACCGTTCAAGAAGCTCGAAGAGATGATGGGCAATCAATTCGGCAAAGCGCTGAACAACATGAAAGTCAACAGCAAAGAAGCGATCCCCTTCACCATCGCCTTTCGCGATCTGCCACGAGAACTCTCCGAATTCAGCGTCGACGTCACTTCATCAAAAGCGGCAACCGAATAATCCCTCCCGGGCAAACCATCACCAAATAAACAAAAAAAACGGCGACTATTGCTAGCCGCCGCTTCTCTGAATCACTTCAAACCGCTCGATTAAGCTTCAGCGATTGCAGTCACCGGGCAGGTGTCTACGCATGCAGCGCAGTCAGTACATGTGGCAGCGTCGATCACGTAGATCGGATCACCTTCAGCAATTGCGCCAACCGGGCAGGAATCTAGACATGCACCACAAGCAATACATTCTTCAGAAATTGCGTAAGCCATTGTTTTTCTCCTCCTCAAATAGTGAGATAATCCAACGCCCATACACGGGCGCTGTGTTTAGGTCGGCGTCAACTTTACCCGATCTTGCTGCGGCTGTCCAGCCCAGAAAAACCCTTGCCATGATCTGGTTTTTCAGGCTAGATTGTACGCTCTTTTTACTCGGCAACCCCTTTAGAGTACAGGGCTTTTGTCCTATTATCAGATATCTCAATTAAATCTTTAAGCAAAAATAAAACGTTTTTTTATTATCACTAAAATAGCTCGCTGACGTAAAATACCATCAAGGAGGCATAATCAATGGATATTCTTGCTCTAAACTGTGGTAGTTCTTCGGTTAAATATCAACTCTTCGACTGGAAGAAAAAAGAAGTCATCGCCAAAGGGATGGTCGAACGTGTCACCATCGGCGACTCCTACATCATCCACGAAGTCCCCGGCCGGGAAACTTATCGTGAAGAGTATGAGTGCCCTGATCACAAAACCGCTGTTCACCTGATCGTCAAAATTCTCACCGACAAAGAGCATGGTGTCGTTGCCGAAATGGCAGAGATTTCCGCCGTCGGTCACCGTGTCGTCCACGGTGGTGAGAAGTTCACCCGCTCAGTGATGATCGACGATGAAGTCCTTGACGCGATCAAGGAGGTTCAGCATCTGGCACCACTGCACAATCCGCCAAACATCTCCGGGATCGAAGCTGCGCAAGCTAACCTGCCTGACGTCCCGCACATTGCGATCTTCGATACCGCATTCCATCAAACCATGCCTGAGGCAGCCTATACCTATCCGGTTCCTTACGAATGGTACGAAAAGCATGGGGTGCGCCGCTATGGCTTCCACGGCACCAGCCATCTGTATGTCTCAAAGCGGGCCTCGGTCCTGCTCGGCAAGGACCCGAAAGAGTGCAACATCATCACCATGCACATCGGAAATGGCGTCTCCCATTCGGCGATTAAAAATGGTATCTCGGTCGATACCTCGATGGGCCTGACCCCCCTCGAAGGTGCGGTCATGGGAACCCGCTGCGGGGATATCGACCCGGCGATTCCGGCCTTTATCATGGAACGCGAAGGGTACTCGCCGAAAGAGATCGACAGCGTCCTGAACAAGAAATCGGGAGTTCTGGGTGTGACCGGCGAATTCACCGACCGGCGTGACGTGATCGAAGCTGCAGAAGCTGGCAACGAGCGCTGCCAGCTGGCGCTCGACATCGAAGGCTATCGATTGAAAAAATATATCGGCTCCTACTGTGCCGCCCTTGGCCGTCTCGATGCCGTCGTCTTTACTGCCGGCGTCGGTGAGATGGGCTGGTTAATCCGTGAGAAAGCCCTGGAGGACCTCGAGCATATCGGCATCAAGCTCGACAAGGAAAAGAACCGCAACACCATGACTCGCAAGAAAGAGACCATGATCACCACTGCCGATTCGCCAGTCAAGGTCTTCGTTATTCCAACTGACGAAGAGCTGGTGTTCACCGAAGATGTGGTTGCGATTCTCGAAGAGACCTACACCGACCACATGAACTTCAAATACTCTTTTGCGGAGAGCACATTCCAGCGGAAGTAAAAGATCTGCAACGAATAAAAGGCCGGTGGCAAATGCCCCGGCCTTTATTATTGCTCCGCTCGTAGTTTTTTTTGCCTTGTCAAAACTTACAATTTTGAGTCTTCAAACTTCAAGGTTGTGCTTGAATAACGATATTATCAACGATGATTGTGCCATTCCTGATTATCAGGGAAGTAATCGATGAGGTTGAGGGATTATTGGAATAGCTGCAGTAGTATCCTCCAGCCAAACTCAAAATGGTATTTCGATCATATGCAATAGCTTCGCTGAAGTCTGCGGCTGTAACCTGAATAGCGTGATAATCAAGAGCATCGGGGCCATCAACGGCGGCCTGGACAGTCGTAAAGCTTGCAAGGGTTACACTGTTTTGGACCGGGACAAGACATGAACTTTGCTGGTCATCAAGAGGAGACCCGTCAAAACCATCGGCGACTCCGTCTTTATCCGTATCGATAGCATGCGGGTCCGTGCCCGAATAATATTCTTCCAGATTGCTTAATCCGTCGCCGTCGGGGTCAAGGATGGCATCATAGGCAGCAAGTGGATTAAATCCATGCGCCAGCTCATAAACATCCGGCATGCCATCATTGTCATCATCAGGATCATTGACATCCGGCGTGCCATCATTGTCATCATCAGGATCAATACAATCCGGCGTGCCATCGCTGTCCGCGTCAGAATCAGGCACGCCACAGCCACAGGCGCCCGGTTCGGTTTTCAGGGGGTCGGACGGGCAGTTGTCCAGGGCAAACGTTGCATGACAGCTTTTATCCTCTGTCATATTTACTGAGCCGAAATGGCATTCAGCTGCATCCGGACCGCTCCAGCCCTCAAAGACCGAGCCGCTGTCAGTCGTGGCTGTAACCGTGGCAACCTCAGCATAGTTGTAGGTGCCTGCACCGGTCAGTGTTCCGCTGCCACTCCCGTCGGTGGTGAGTGTCAAGGTGGGATGTGGGCCTGGGGTCGCATTCAATGCCCCGACCGCTTCAACACGAGGAAAGATAACATCAACCCTGGCATCATATAGGGGGACACCTGTACTTTCTAATAGGTTCTCAATGTCATCCGGCGACAGGAAAGGGTTTTTCTGGAGCATCAGCGCCGCTAATCCTGCTGCATGGGGTGATGCCATTGAAGTCCCGGAAAAATTGCTGATTCCTCCTCCCAGGCCGGAGGAATCAATTGTTGCACCTGGAGCGAGAATATCGAGTTCCGCTGATACATTGCTGAAACATACGAGTTGATCCGCATCGGTTTGCGAATCCATGCATACACTCCAATTCATGGCATGCACATCAGCATCGTAAACTGCCCCGACGGAAACAACCGAAGACAGGCATGCCGGTTCACTGATGCCCGTCGTGTAGGCATCATTGCCGGAACTTGCAAACAGCACAATGCCGGCAGCCTTGGCGGCGTCCGCCGCAGTGGCGGCCGCCTGGTTCAACGCATCGCAATTACCGGTATAGCCAAGATTTGTCCCAAGGCTCATATTGACGACGCTGATGCCATATATATCTTTATTGCTGACTGTCCAGTCTAAGGCCGCCAAGATATCAGAAGTCCAACCATTGCCAGCGTCATCAAGGACCTTAAGTGCCACAATTTTAGTATCAGGCGCGATCCCCTTATAGCTTATGTGCCCGGAAGTAATTATCCCTGAAACATGCGTTCCATGTCCGTATCCATCTTCGGCGCTGCCTGGGCCACTGGCCCTGGATTCGCCGAACCCGCCGCCGCCTCCTGGGCAGCCGTGGTATAAAAAGCATTCTTCCCAGAGAAGGTCATTCTGCAAGTCAGGGTGATCGGTATCAATGCCGCTGTCGATGACAGCAACTGTCACCCCGGCACCTCCATAGCCCGCGTCATGAACGGCGTCCGCATCAATCAGCGGGCCGCTTTCCGCAAGGTGGGCATTAATCCTGGTGTCCTCTGCTATGATGGCAACATTGGGATGGACCTTCAGTTTTTCAAAGGCCTTCCGATTAATCCTGCCTGTAAACCACGGAATGTTATCCAGCTTATGAATAACTTTGATGTCTTTTTTGCGTTCTTCGGGGGCAAAGGAATACTCCAGGACTTTTTTTTGCAGCTTCTTGATATCCTGCTTGCTGATAAAACGGTCAGGGTCAGCTGCGGTTGTCATCTTTCTAATTGAAGGGTGCTCCCATTCCTCCTTCAGCTTGATGAGGACAGCGACCTCTTCCCCGGCCGCAGCTTTCTGCTTGAGCTTGTCACTGATTACCGGGAAAAGGTGCTCCCGGTTGCCGGGAATCCTCAGGTCCGCGGCAAGCGCAGAGACTCCGCTGCAAAGTAGCGCAAAGATGACAGTGGTACTGAAGAGACACTGCACCGATTTTTTCATGCTTTCCTTTATACGCAATTGAAACCTTGTACAATCCACAATCAATGATTGCCGTTGCGTATCACACCTCACAGCTGGTTTGGCAGTTCATCTCATGAAAAAGGCAGAGACACTTTCAATATAAGCCATATTTGTACCTCTGCTCAAGCCCGGGAGATGCCCGGGAGATGCTATAAATCAGGTCAACAATATTCTCATGAAGAATCAGACCGATGCACATGACTTCGAATGCTGGAGATTAGTAAGTGGGTCTGTCACGTCAGAATAGGCAGTTTTTTTATCGCCATAGCTGCGAATGAAAGCTATGATTTTTAGCTGTGATTGCTGGCTATAGCTTCTATAGCGACAGACTATACCCGTTTCAGACTGTCCAGATCCTGCGCCGCGACCCGACTTTCCCCCTGTAGGATCTGACTCTTCACCCGCCCTTTCAGTTCCTGCTTCTGCTGATTGGTCGCATCGAGCTGATCGATATCGCCATACTGGGCATCTGAATTAGCCACCGTGCGCATCGCCGCGACATCGGCGCGCAGATCGTTTTTCAACAGATCGACGAGCTTGTCACGCTTATGCTGCGGATCGCTCATGTTGCTGGTATGACTGGTGTAGTTGGTGATAAACTCGTTCTTGGTCCCGGTCCCCTTGCCGCCATAAGTCCGCCCGGCCCGGTGCCGCCCGGCCTGCAGGTTGATGGCGTAACCGGCCGCCGCGCGGTTAGCCGCGCGGTTGCGCATCGCGGTTCCGGCGGTGAACAAAAGACGACCATTCTCCCGCCGCGCGGCGGCCCACTGCAGCACCGCTGCCTGCGGCTGGTGGTCAGCGGTCATGTCGTCCCGGCGCGGTTTCGGCATGCTGGCATAGGTGCCGGTCAAACCTTCCAGGTTGTATTCCAGTTGCTCGACATTCAACTGGCCGGTGCCGATAATCTGGCGCACCAGTTCCGATAACTGCACCTCTTTCTGCAACAACTGCCGGTTCAAGCCGTCAATTTCACCCTGAGGCGCATTCCGTTCCTGAGCCTGTTTGATCTGAGTCAGCAAAGGGCTGATCTGCGAACTGATCAGGCCAAGTGCTTCGTTAAGTTTCTGCTGTTTGTTCGCGTTCAGGGTGTTGTTGCTCGCGTATGTGTTGAGGAACTGTTCAATCGGTTGCGGAGTACTGGCGATCATCAACCGTGGCTGTCCTCCCGAATCATTTACCTGCAGAGCATGCGACTGCCCACCGGCGCTGAAGCGGTGGCGTGGAAAGAGAAAATTGCGCACCGCCCCGGCCGCCCGGCCGATCGCCGAACGGCCGCGGGATAACAGCCGACGGCCCTGACGGATAATCATATCGACGATCCGATCGATAGCCCGGTCGATCGGCCGCCGAATCCGGGCGATGATATTGCGAATGGTGCCTGAAATCCCCCCCAGCCCGAGCAGACGGGCAAGGAAACTGATGATCACGGGGATGGTCCGGGCCATCGATTGTTCGACAAAGTTGGCCGCGGCACCGATCGCCCCGGCGGCGATCCGCGAGATCGAGTTGGTCACCGACTCAACCAAGGCCAGAATCTGGTTGATCCGCTCGATAAAGAACATGATGGTGTTGTAGATCGCCAGGATCGCCTGAATCACCGCGCCAACCGGATTGAACATGGTCGCCAGCCGGGTGACCGCCGCACGGATGACCCGCGAGATCACCCAGTTGCGGATCGCGGCAAAGATCCGGTCGCGAACATTACCGGCAAACTCCAGAATCTTGCGCCACGCTGCTGCCGGACCTTCGGTCACCAGCATGCGCAGGAAAGCAAAGGTGCGCTCCAGGCCACTGACCACCCGCTCACCCAGAATCCGCACCAACCGTGGCCGGATGCGCTCGTAGGTCAGCCCGAGGATCTGCAGCACCAGCGAGACAATGCCGCGCAGATCGAAACGTTCCGGAAGCTGTAGTCCGGCCCCCTGCAGGGCGCCGAACAACCAGCCGATCAGCCCGGCCTGCAGGTGGGTGAGGATATTGCGTGAGAACTGGCGGAAACCCTGCATCACCGCAGCGATCAGGTTGCGGATAAAGCCGACCGGGTCGCGGATGATGGTCAGAAAGGTCGCCCTGGCCTGTTTGAGGATGTTCAGCACCCGCGCACCGCCAGCGCCCATCACTCCCTCGAAGATAAACTCAAGGATCTGCATCCCCACTTCAGCGGCGAAATTGATGATCCGCCGGACCGGACTCCGGAACAGATCGACCACCCGCTCGAAGGCGCCGAGCGGGTCGAAGATGTCGTTGATGGTGAATGAACGCCACAGCCGGCCGAAGGCGGCACGGATGCTGGCCATAATATCGAGAAACTGGGTGACCCGCTCGCTGATCCAGTTAAAAGCCCGGTCAAGGGCTCCAGACTCCTGCAGGTTGCGGAACTTCTCGCGGCCGCCGGGGACGAACTCCATAAAGCCGCGCACCAGATTGGTGGCATTACGGGCCACCGCTTCGCCGGTGAAGGGGTTGCGGCCGATGATCACCGTCAGCAGGGTAAAGCCGGGCAGCCGCTGGGCGAAGCGGGTCAACGCCGAGAGCAGCGCATCCTTGATGAAGCGCAGCACCGCCGTCGCCACGTTCCAGGCGAAGCGCGCCACCCGGCCGACAAAGGGGCGGAAGATATTGACAGTGCGCTGGAAAGCGGCAAGCGGGTTGACCAGATCGCGGATCGAGAAGGCGTCCCAGGCCTCGCTGAACAGGGCGCGGATTTCGGCAAAGCTGAAGCCCAGCAGCGCCAATTGCTGATCGATCCAGGCGGCGACCCGCTCTATGGTCCCGGTCTCGCGCATCTTCTCTACGTGCTGACGCTGGCCGATCAGCAGTAAAAACTCCTCGATGATCTGCGCGGTACCGGCTTCGACCGCCTCACCGGTGAAGGGGTCGCGGTGGAGGATTTTCGTCAGCAGTGTATAGCCGGGCAGCGCGGTGGCGATGCGCCGCAGACCGTTGAGCAGCGCCTCCTTGATCATCGTCATCAGCTGGCGCACCAGCGAGCTGGCGAAGCCGCGGATGTCGGCGACCAGCCGCCCGAGATGCCGGCGCAAAATACCGATATTGTAGGCGAAGGGATCGAGACGCATGAAATCCATCTGATCCCAGGCGCTGCGGATCGTCTGCTCCAGACGGGAGAGGGTCAGGTTGTAACGGTTCAGTTCCCCGCGAACGAAATTCAGCGCCCGGCCGATGATGCCCTGTTCGACCAGCTTGTCGTAAAGCAGTGTGCCGAAGGGGATCAGCCCCATCAAGCCGCCGATCAGATTTTCCGCGGTGCGCGGCACGGCCCGCCCGGCGAGTGGGTCGTGGCCGATGATCACCGTCAGCAGGGTGTAACCGGGCACGTGCCGGGCATAGGAAGCGAGCCGGTCGGTGATAAAGCCGGGCAGCCGCTGTAGCTGCTCGGGAGACGACTGAACCTGGGGCTGTTCCACCTGCGGGGCCGCGCCCTGCTGGACTACGTGGGTCAGCTCGTGGGCCAGCAGCCGTTGCCCGCCGCTGCTCTGCTGATCGAGTTTTCCGGAGTTGAAATAGATGTGGTTGCCGTGGGTAAACGCCTGGGCGCCGACCGCCTGACTGAGCTGCACCGCCTGACTGTCGCTGTGCACCCGCACCGAAGAGAAGTCGGCCCCGAAGCTACCCTCCATCTGCGCCTGCATACCGGCGCTGAGTGGCTCGCCGCCCCCCTTGCTGGAGCGGATCGCACCCTCGACCGAACGGGGCACGCTGCTCTGGAATTTACCGGAAGCCTTCGCCTGCAGCGGCTCTTCCTCCTCTTCCTCGGGTTGCCGTTGCAGCAGTTTGGTTTGCGCCTCTTCCTCTTCGTCCTGGCGTTGGAGCAGTTTCGGTTGCGCGGCCTCTTCTTCCTCTTCCTGCCGTTGCAGTAATTTGGGCTGGAGTTCCTCCTCCTCTTCTTCCAGCGGCTGTCGCTGCAACCGTTTCTGCTGTATTTCCTCTTCTTCCTCCTGGCGTTGCAACAACTTCGGCTGCGCCTCCTCTTCCTCCTGCCGCTGGAGCAGCTTCGGTTGCAACTCCTCCTCTACCTCTTCCTCCTGCCGCTGCAACAGCTTGGTCTGTGCCTCCCCCTCTTCTTGCCGTTGAATCAGTTTCGGTTGGGCAGCTTCTTCCTCTTCTTCCTGCCGTTGCAGCAACTTTGGGCGCACCAGTTCCAGCTGCTCGAACTGGCTTTGCGGGGCGGTGGAACGGGAGCTGACGATCTGCCCCTGGCTGCCGGTCCCGGCTTCATCCCCGGTCGACTGCTTGAAGACGCTGTTATTCCTGATACTGACTTTTTTCGGGCCAACCTTTGCCGAGCTGGAACCGGTTGAGCTGATATTCGGATAAGGGATCGGCACCGGCGCTGGAACTGCAGGCGTCGTAGCGACACCGGGCGCAACCACCGCCCGATCCGCCATCCGATCCGCTTCCTGCTCGTACTTATCATCCGGCTGGCCGACCTTCAGTTTCGCCTGAATACCGGCATTCTGGATCACCCGGCTGAGCTGAACAGCGGATGAGTTTGGCGCACGACTGGCGTGATTCTGCTCAGCAGCTTTGCGCTGCACCCGGGAGGATTTTCTTTTTTTCGCTGGTGTAGCAAACATGGCGACACCTCGCTTTGCATTTAAAGCCTTTGACCTTGCCCTTTCCCCCTTTGCCTCTGCCGGAGCGGAACAAGGTTTTCGGGAGCCTTGCCGCGAGGTTGAGCGAAGCGAATGGGAGCGGCCCCGAAAATCTTGTGGAGCGGAGGTTCCCGCGCCAGCGGGCAGAGGCAGTGGGGCGGCCTCTTTTGGTTACTTTTCTGGACCGCGCCAGAAAAGTAACTCGGCTGGCGGGCCGAAACCCGCCGGTTTTGACTTTCCCCCTGCCGGGGGCCCAAACTTTTGCTTGCCCAAAAGTTTGGATCAAAAAGGCACCCCAACCTCCTGGCCCGCAAAAAATCGCCGCGGGTTCCCTCCGTTACGTCATGCTTTTGCGGTCAGCCAAGATGCGCTTCGCTTAGTTGGCTGCCTGATCGCAAAAGCATGACTCCTCTCCGGCTGCGTCCGATGGGGATTATCACTACTTACGGACTGCAATCAAACCGTCTTCCCCTCCTTCTGAAACTCCTTCCGCACCCCATCCTGCAGATCGTAATCAGTGATCAACCGCTCACCCCGTTCCAGCGCCCGCAGGGTCGCAAACCTCACCACGTTCATAATCGAACCGCCCGATAATTCGTAGCGCCCGGCGATCTCTTTAAGATCGATCTTCTCCGCCAAATCGGTCTTTTCAGAGAACGCCGAACGCCACAGCTGGTGCCGTTCGCTGGCATCCGGCATCGGGAAATGGATAATGGATTGAAAGCGGCGCACGAAGGCGTCATCCAGGTTGGCGCGCATGTTCGAGGCGAGGATCACCACCCCGGGGTAGTCCTCGACCCGTTGCAGCAGGTAAGAAACCTCCTGGTTGGCGAAGCGATCGTGGGAGCTGGAAATCTTGGTCCGCTTGCCGAACAGGGCGTCCGCCTCGTCGAAGAACAGGATCCAGTCGCGCAGCTCGGCTTTCTGAAAAATCTTCTCCAGGTTCTTTTCCGTCTCACCGATATATTTTGAGATCACCGCTGACAGATCGATTCGATAGACATCGCGCCCGAAGGTTTTCCCGAGCAGACTGGCGGTGAGGGTTTTACCGGTCCCTGGTGGGCCGAAAAACAGGCTGCGGTAGCCCGGTTTTATTTTGCGGCCCAAACCCAGTTCGTGCAGCAAGGTCTCACCATGTTCCAGCCAGGTGCGGATTTCCAAAACCTGATCCAGTGTCGCGGCATCCAGCACCAGGTCGTCCCACTCCATCTCCGTACTGATCCGCTTGGCCGGGAAATCCGCACCGAAAACCGGTCGCCCGACCCGGCCGGTTGTGACCAGATCGATGATCTCCCGATTAACCGTCAGCACTCCGTTCAGGTGTGGTTCACCATACTGAACCTTATCCAGGCCGAGGATGCCATGTTCGGCAAAGATATGTTCAGCGTCGAACAGATAGGTGTAGGAAAACCGTTGCGCCAGATCGGTCCCGGAAAGCAGAAACAGGGCGGTCTCGGCAGTCGGCAGAAAGCCACCGAACGACTCACCGCTGCGACCGCCGAACTCGGTAAAGTCGCGGTTACTGACACTGTTCTTGGTAAACAGCACATCGAGCAGCTGCGGGCGTATATGTGGCGCCAGCGCCAGGACTAACACCAGCCGCTCGGCCTGATTCAGCTCATAGTGGGCGACAAAACGACCGAAGTTCGAAGCGCTGGCATCGAGTTGCGGTGGTTGCATGGCAAAAACATCCGGATACTCACATGCCTCCCCAAAGTGCAACTTGATCCGGGTATCGAGCACTTGAAACAGCCAATCAAGCTCATTATTCAGAGCCGTGGCATTCTGCACAAACGGATCTGTTTTCATCGCTGTTCACCACTCTATCTGCAGGGGTTGACGCATCCAGGAAAGCTGAATCATCCCTATCCCCCAGGGCAGTTGTTCTAACAGGATGTCATGGGTTTTCCGCTCGACCTGTAATCTCCAGCCCAGTCCCTGCTCACGCAAAACTCCCTCGCGCTGCAGAAAAGAGCTGCGCAACCCATCAATCGAGGTATTTTTCAGTGCCGACCATTGCTTGATCACTGTATTCAGCAGCGACTCGACTTCTGCGTCCCAGAGTTGCAGCCGCCGGTGACGCCGCGGCACCGGAACCGACTGCAGAATCCCGCAAAGCAGTTTATTCAACAGCAAGCGGTTTTCCTGCCCGGCAGCCCGGCCGGTGACCAATTGTTGCAGCAACAGCACCGCCTCTGGCTTCGGTTGCAGATAACCGTCATCCAGAACCTCCAACAAGTCCAGCTTACCAAGGAGCTCTTTCAAGTGCGGCCAGAGCAGCACCAGGCCCGCGTTTTCAACGAAAACTTCATCGGCTTTATCTGCTGAGCCAATCGGCTCCGATGCAGTCTCTTTGCCCAGAGGAGTGATCGCCTCTACTCGGGAGGGGGCGCCACCCGGATCGGTAAAGACGTCCACTTGTCGCAACAGTTCCGCGAGAACTCTCCTAGTGGTTGGAGACAAACGGGTGCGAGCGACGGCACTATCGATCTCTTCCGTGATTTTTCCCAGCGGAATCTCACAAACCCGGGCCAGCGCGATAAAGAACTGGCGCAGCAACGCATTCGGCCCCTCAAACTGCTGCGGTTCACTGACCGCAATCAGCCCATAGACCAACTTAAGGCTGAGCGCACCGGCCTGATAACCGAAGCCCTGACCAACCAGCATACGGGTTGCCAATTTACGCAAATCGACCAGCAGGTCACTGGCGCCCGGGTGGAAAAGTAACCGCAAGGTCAACAGGTGGCTGCGGTTGGAAAGTTGCTCGATAAATCGATGTAATGCAACCGGCTCAGAAATCATCTGGCGCATCAATGCGCCGGCTCGATCAGGTGCCCGATGCCAGAAGTGCTGATAAAGGAGGTCGAGTTGTTCAGCGTGATCCTGCCTCAGCCACCAGGGACAGCGCCCGCTCAGTAAAAAGAGCTGGAACAGTTCCTGTAGAGAATCGGCATCGAGTGACTGCAGGTTCTGCGTCATTTTATCCATTGAACGTGTCTCGAGATGTTGCACATTTTCCGCCATCGCCAGCGGTTGCAGTTGCTGCAGATAGGGATGCAGTGCATCTTCAATCGACTGCCGCACCAGCTTGGTGAGGTCGTTTTCTAAATCGCTCTGCTTCAGACAGCCAAGCTCGATCTCCAGCCGCTCAATCCGCAATAATTTTGAATCCCCCACCAGCTCGGTGAAGGCCCGCTCCAGCTCTGGCAGAATAATCCTTTGATTCAACTCAGACAGCCGCGCCGACCAACGCTGGGCATCGGCCTGCGCGGTGAATTTCAGCTCGAGAATCTGGCGATGGATCAGGTGCCCCATAAACCTCCGTTACTTGATGATCATGTTGTTCAACAGGTTCGACATATGCGTCTTGGTGCCGGCATTGCTCTGAACCTCGACCATACTTGCAGACAGCTTCTGCTTTTCTGTCGCGCCCATCCGCCCACTGGTGGCAATCGCAACCTCGATAAACTTTTCTTCCTCAGAACCCGGCACGATATCCCGGCTACGATCCTTCATCCCCTTGACCGCCTCTTTAATGATCCCGCCGCTCATGGCCTCAACCTGCCCCTTGATCGCCTCTTCTTCCGGGGTTGCCTTGCCGACAGCAGCCTTTTCGTTGATCAGGTCCATGTACCTGGCCATCTGCTCAAGCAAGCCGGCATTGGCCCCAAGACCTTCGTCAGCAAACATTCCCCCCTTACCAGGCGTTACATCAACGCCCTTGACCAGAATCGAATCTGCGATGGTTTCCTGGGAGCGCAGCCGCCAGTCGAAGGAGTTAACCGTGGCTTTGACATTATCAAAAGCCTCTTTCAGCTCAACGACATCAGTCCGCTGGACCAGGAAATCGTTCCAGCGGGTCCAATCGAGATCATTCTCTTCCACGGTCTGATCCTCCGGCTCCTCGACATCCGGGACATCGACATGCCAGTAGGGCAGGCAGAAATCGGCGACAATTTTTTTCGTACTGCCGGAATAGACAAGGATGAACGTTCCTCCCTTCGGGACCCCGGCGAGGTGTTCCATTGCTGGTGCTTCCTTGAGGACCTTGGCGAACTTCGAGAGCTCTTCGGCGCGCTCTTTGCGCTTTTGCAGAATCCCCTCAATCCAGCCGAGCCATTTGAACTTGCTGTCATTCAGCAGGGTTTCGTAGGGCGTGAACGCCGATGCATAAGTGACGCCGCGGACGCTCTTGTTGATCCCGGAAGCCTTCTGGACGGTCGCTTGATAATTGCTCTTGAAATCGTTGAACTTGAATTGACTGTAGTTGGCTTTCAGATCGTTGCTGACCTTGGTGATCGCCTGATTCAGTTCTTCGGCACCGTCATCGATAAAGGCTTTATAGGAAAGCCGGTCAGCCAATACATCTTTGCCCGGCAGGGCGTCTGCCTTATCGACCGTATCCTTGACCTTGGCGGTAAAGGTGCGAAGGTTGCTGAGGTTTTCCAGCAGGTCAAGGCGGTGGAAGCGATGCAGCACCTTCAGATCACGTAACGGCCCCAAAGGTCTGACCCGTACAGGCGTCAAGGCAGTTTCGATCTGCAGGGTCAGAATCTGCAGCGGCAGGTTGAAATCCTCGATCTGTTTTTCCAGTGCAGCCTCGACCGTATCGACATTGCCTCCTAGATGACCTTCGATACGGAAAAAATCATGCTGGTAAAGATCAAACTTGAGAGGCGCTTTCGCCTCCTCGCTACCACCCAGCTCACCGGCATGATAGCTATAGATTCCATTTTGCAAGCCACGCTGGCTCAGCTCGAAACTCCAGTTCCCGGTCAACGGCTGCTGCTTGTCCACTTTGTAGTAGTAGGGCAGTGCCCTTCCGCCAAGCTCAGCACATTGGAGCCGGCTCGGGGTAATGCGAATGGTCGCGGAGACTGACGGCAGCTGAAACAATCGCAGCATCCGGTCGAGCCGCTGATGCAGGAAACGAATTCTGGAAATCGTCAAGTCTTTCCGGTTGAGTTGCGGCGACTCGTAAAAGCCATGACGTAGATCACTCGACGCCTCGATACCTCCAAGCAGGACATGCTTGGGAAACAGTTCCACCGGGGGCACGCAGATGACATTGTCGTTATAGAGCGACTCTTTGAACTCCTCGTAGGCCTGACTCAGGTCGTGAAGGAAATCGTACAGATACTGCACGGCGACCAGGCTGTTCTGGACCTTGTTCTGCCAGCCATCAAGAATCTGGCCCCATTTCAGGGTCGGGTTGGTTTTGCCGTACAGATCAGTCAGCAGGGTGCGGATCAACGGTTGCCAGGTTTTCTGCAGCCGTCCTTTTAGCTCGGGAATAGCTTTGACGATGATGTTCCGATACTGGGTCCCAAGATCGGTGTAGTCGTCAATCTTGTCCGGATCGAGAATCGGCCGTGGAATTTTATAGGGTTCGAGCAGCGGGTAGCGGCGGCCTAGATAGATGTTATCGCCGAATAGCAGCTTGGCATTTTCCACATCGACCAGCAGCAGTTTCAGGTTATTGCGCGCCTCTTTCCCCTTGTTGTCGCAGCCGCTGCCGGTACAGAGATCGGGATCATAGAAGTAGCTTTCCAGGTAGAGCACCGCGGTCATGTTAGCCAGCTGACGGCCGGTACTGGCGGTAAAGCTGCTCAGCGCGGTGCCACCTTTGTCTACCAGTTCAAAAAGCGGCATGCCGATCTCTTCGACAGTGAAATGAGGATAGTGAGCATCCGGGTCGGTAAAAACCTTGAACTGATTGAAACTCTGTGCTTCCTCGACATTAAGCAAGTCACCGTCTGAAGTCAGCGCCACCCCCTTGCCCAACGTGACAGTCGTTGCGGTCAGCTGCAGCTCGAGGCCACAGACGATCCCTATCCCGTGCAGTCTCGCCCGTGTCAAGCGCTGCTGGCGATCCAGGTAGGCGGCCAGTTCGTTCAGCTGCTCGGAGGTCAGCACCTGGTTCTCTTCGAAAACCGTATGTTTGGTTACCTGTGTGGAGAGTCTGTTTGCTTCTTCCATGGCATCACCCGTCTCGTCTGCCCAGAACCGTACGGTCCAGGATGAAATCGCAAGGCTTCAAAGTCGCCTCGGGATAGACACTGCGCAAATCACTTAAAGCGGCGACCATAGCGGCCAGCGCCTTCTGCTTGTCACCCTTGCCATTGCCGAAAGTGCTTTTCAGCCAACGCTGATAAACCCGCTCGAAACCAGCCATCTGCCGCCGATCGACCCAACAGATTTTCGGCAGCAGATGGGCCGGGGTTTCCTGTCGGATGGTCTTTTCGACAAAGCGGCGGACATCCATGTCGGCAAACCTGTCCGGCCAGGCCGGCAGCACGATACTGATCCGGCAACTGTAGGGATCGATATACTGTATGCTGCTGCAATCGCCTCCGGTGCAGATCGGCAGGAACAGCGCCTGTTCCTCTGCTGCGGACAAGCTTCCGACCTGTTGCGGCGGTCGCAGCAGCAGGTGTTCGATGAGAAACAAACCCTCGTCACTGAAACGATCCTGCAACAGGTCGAGAATTCGATCGATGGTCGCGTCCCGCTCGGCGGCAGTTGCGAAATACTCGATCCGGCGGGCCAGGATATCGCCAGCGCCGTCGGTCAAATTAAAATAGAAACGCCCGTCCTTGGCGATACGCAGCTGGTAATTGTCACGGTTGAGGGCAAAGCCGAGGACCCGGTGCATCTCGTGTCGGGCTTCACGTGAATCGAGGAATTTCCAGCTGCTGCTGAGTAGAATCTTGCCATTGCTGCCGGGACGGTCATCACGGATACGGAAGCGGTACTCCTTCAGATCATCGACATCCCGCTCGTCATAAATGTCGAGCTTCAAGTTCGCCAGGTTGCGCCGATTCAGGTTACGGATACCGAGCAGTCGGCCGATCCGCCGGCTAAAACCACTAATATTGTCGGTATCCCACAACTCTTTGGCGAGGCTGTAGTTGAAGGCTCCGCCGCGGTGGCGGCTCAAATCCGGATATTCGCGCAAGAACTCACGCTTGGCGCGGGCTGCCTCGGCGCTGGCGCTGCTTCTGTCGTGCGCATACATGGTCCAGACATACTCGTTGAAGTTCTCGGCGAAGCGGGCCAGCAGGTGGTCGAGAAACCTGTTGCGCCGCTGCAGGAAGACAGTTTGATCTTCGCTCAGACGCTGGAGAGTTTCGGCCAGATGGGCCGGATCGCTGTAAAGATCCTCGCTTCCCTGCACCCCTTCGACAAGCTGGCTGAAATAGCTCTGACCAATGGCGGGATCGAGGGAGAACAGTTGCCGCACGTTGCCGAGCTGGGCAAAATAGTTCGCCAGGACCTGATCGAAGAACAACAGGTATGCCTGCAACTGCCGGGCTTGCGCCTTGCGTTCAGTGCTCGCCGAATCGGGCAGCCCGCTGCCGCTGATGCCGTAGGTCCGCGGGTAGTGATTCTGAATGCTCTGGTAGTCGCTGCTGCCGCGATAACGCCCGTCCGGGATCGGCAGGTCTTCGCGACCAGGGTAGGCACTGGCCTGTTCAGCCGCTTCCAGCTCCGCCAACAGGGCCGCTACCCGGTTGAAGTCGGCCTGGAACGGCAGCAGATCCTTGTAAAACACCAGCCGCGAACACTCGACACTGATCACCGGCTGAACCGCCTCTTCCCCCTCATCCCAGACCGGGATGATCCAGCTATCCTCTTCCTCCGGCAGCGGGGCTCCAGACGGGGCAATGACAATATCGCGAACCGCCTGCACCCCCTCGACCTTCATCATCTCGGCCAGCACATCGGAGAGATTGATCTGCTGGCGGATCTGCGCAGCCGCCAGTTCGTCTGCCGCGAGGAAGCCATTTTCCAGCAACGGTCCCTCGAAAATCGTGTCGACCGGAACGTGCCTGTCGAGCAGTTGCTGCAACGAATAGAACCGCACCGGCGGCGTCAAAAACTGCTGGATCGCGCGAAAAATCCGCGCTTCTGCCAGATCGATTTCCACCTCCGGGGCCAGTTCGATTTCGGCGCAAAGGCAGAAAGGACGCTGCTGAACGGACTTGATGCCGGTGAAATCCTCACAGAGATTGCGATTCTCCTGCAGGACCTGCCAGGCCCGCGCCTTGATTTCCCCACGTTGCTCAGTGTCGTCCGCAGCGATGTGCTCTTCCAACTCCAGCAGCACCAGGTACAACCCCTTGAGATCGATGCGCTGTTTCTGCTGTAAGTTACCCTTCTGCGCGAACTCCAGGCGGCTGCGCTCACAATTGATGGCATAGCCGCGCTGGTCCGGGAATAACCAGGCATTGCGGATACCCGGGATATCGATCAGCAGTCGCCGGTAATCATCAATCGTCACCGGCCTGTTCGACAGCACCTGGGCCGCGTTCGGGAAAGGCTGCGGAGTGCGGAGTGAGGCTTTTTCAGCTGCAGTTTCCGCAACTTCGATGGCTTTCTCTTCCGCGCTTATCTCTTGGGGTGACCTTGCCAGCAGGTCGGGCAGCGGCTGGCCAATCCGGTAGCCGAGATCGGTTATGGCGTAACTGAGCAGTTCCAGGGTGGTGATCCCCGGATC
Organism: uncultured Desulfuromonadales bacterium; assembly: GCA_945787295.1. The sequence goes on along the minus strand of CALZHQ010000012.1, from coordinate 11,716 downwards.
GTGGAGATTGTAATCGGTCCACAGCTTGCGCGAGAGCAGCTGAATGTACTGCAAGCCTTCTTCGCGCAAACGGGAGTAATTGCGGGCCGGGGTGTCGCTCGGTTGTTTGCTGATGGTCAGCTTTTCGGCCATATCCACTATCCTCACAGCTTCTGGATATCATGCTCCGCCGCCGAAACCAGAATGGCACGCGGATCGGTTGCCTGAGCCTCGCCCAGGTCAGCGGTTAAATTGCCCCCCTGAAACAGCTTGAACTCAGTCAGATAATCGACGTAAGCGAGCTGTTCGAGCTGCTGCAGAATCACTGTTTTGTGCAATTTGCCGCCGAAACTGATCTCGCTGTTGCTGTCGAAGGCCCAGGGTGATAGAAACCTGACGATCTCCTGGTTGAGCAACTGACGGTAAAAACCGAAATCGAGCTGCTGCTGAAACTTCGCCTTAAAAGAGACCTGAATCGGTTGATAAAGCGGATTGGCTGTGTGCACCGTCGCGGTCGGCCCACTCAGGCTTTCGACGTAAGTCCTGATCCGCTCGAGAGTATCGAGGTCGGCCCGGGGCCGCAGCAGATCAACCGCGTTACGATTGTGCAAACTGGGGATGACGATCAACATCAGGTGCCCTGGAGCCTCGCAGGAATCAGGTGCGGTATGGGTCAGGCATTTCGCTTTGTAGATCTCCGGGAACTGCTGCAACACCAGACGCTCAACATCCCAGGGGCTGATCGCGCGCTGTTTATGCCGCAGCCGCTCGCTGACCCGCACCCGGAAAGCGCTGTCATCCTCGGCCATCCGCCCAGCGAAAGAGGCGTAAGGCTGGGAGACCGACTTGATCCCGGCAACCGGCACCACCAGTTTGGCGACACACTTTGCCGCCAGGGGCAGACGCAAACGCTCAGGATCGTTGTTCCGCTCTTTAAAGACCGCCTGAACCGCATTGGGTTGCACCTCAAGCAAGCGACTGATAGCGGCGCTGTTTTTCGCCACCGCTGCCCGCAGCCAGTAGTGCCCGCTCGGCAGCAGGCTGTTGCCGCGGGTCGCTACCTCCGGCAGCTTGATGTTGATCACACCGCTGGTCAGCAGGCCATTGGTTCCATCAGAGAGCAATTCCTCCGCAGTAAGCTGCCGCCAGTGGTTATCACTCAGAACACTCCAGCTGACCTGCGGTTTATCCAGGTCGGGGTCTCCGCTCCCCTCGGCTGCCTGAAATAGTAGCGCCAGGTTGCGGCCCGGGTCGATGCCGTTAAAGCCCAGGTAAAATTCCGCTTCATCCGGATATTCCGGCAACAAACTGACCGCTTTGCCCGGCAGGAAGGGGAGCTGCTGGCGCAGGTAGCTGTGATCGCGGCGTTGCCCGAAGGGGGCGATCTGGAAAAAATCCAGATTGCCTTCGACCACTCCGGCAGCAGCATTGTCACTGAGATTCAGCTTGCCGCTGGTTGCCGTGTAGCTGAGGCTTAATCTTTCAACGGTCGGCGTGTAAGGTTCGTTGGGCAGTCTCGGTTCGGTGTTGACCGGGGCGGCAACCACCTTCTTGGTATAGACCTCGGCATACTTCTGGTGGAAAAAGCTGTTGATCAGCCGCAGGGTAACGAAACCGTCCCGTAGTCGCGGCGCCGGAACCTGCTGAGCGAACAGCGCCGGATAAAACCAGTGAATCGGGCTGACCAGTTGTAAGCTCCGTACCTGCTGCATGGCCCAACGGGTCTGCTGCAGGCTGACCACCTTGGCCTGCTGCAGAGGAGCCTTGGCGCTGAACCTGCTCGACAAACTGCCGCCGCTGTCCGGCACATCGATCTGCTGTTCGGCGCCGGCGTTGTCATCATCGAACAGCTTAACCGTTGAAATATTCTCCTGCCCGCGCAGCTTAGCGGTCAACTTGACCTTAAAATAGCTGTTACTACTGACCCCGTAGCCATCGGCTGCAGAATTGTAGATGGTTGAAAACTTAAAAGGAGCGTTCAGCCATTTGAGCTTGAGAGAAAAATTCTCCAGTTGTTTGTTGAAAGCCTCATTGCTGCCGATATAAAAGGTCGCGCCTTTTTTCGCCTGCGGCCCGAAAGGCAGGAAAGGCTTGGCCGGATCGAGTTTACCGAAATCGCTCTCCAGGTCCAGACTGAGCAGGTCTTCGACGGTCACGCGGATTTCAACTTTTCCGACAGTCACATTCTGCAGGTCGGCATAACCGAAACCGCTCTTTTCCTGGTTGAGCAACAGCTGCAGTAAAGGCGCAGCGGTATCGAAGTTGTGACCATGCAGCTGCCGATCATAGCCGACGACCGCATCGTCATCGGCCGTCAAAACGATAACGATCTGGAAAAGGTCAACTTTTCCGGCAACGGTCTGCAAGGAAGCGGTCTTCGGGCCGATCCAGCCGGCGACTCCGCTCAGGTATACCTGCAAGGCATCGCGGCCGGCGCGATCAACCTCCATACCACTCGGCAGACCTTCCAGAGCCAACTCGATTGTGACCGTGCGGCGGCCTTCCTGCATCGCCAGAACCGGGGCGGCAAAAGCAAAACCGATCTGCGCCTGAGGCAAAGCGGCACTGCCGAAAGGTTGCCACGGGCCCGGATCAGTATCGAATTCGCCGCCGACCCCATCCACAGAATTGGCGATCGGGGCCAGATGAACCGTGCGATTATTGTCCTTATCGACAAACACTGAGCGGAGCGAATCGATGCTCACGGGGAAAACACTCAGATCGTTGACCAGCTCGAACTGAATCTCCTGCTTGGATGCATCCTTACCGGCAGAAACCAGGGTTCCCTTCGGCAACAACAGCTGATCGACCTTCTTTTTCAGTTCGAATAGCAGATGAACCCTGTCTGGCTGCGCTGGGGCAGATTTCAGCTGCAGAACCTGGCGGTAGAAATGCTCCAGGTGGCGACCGGTGATGCCGTTCAGTTCGCTGCGCGCGTGCCGACAAAGGCGTAAAAAGCTGATCAGCAGGCCGAGATGCGGTGGCAGGTCACCCCGTTCGGAGAAATCCTGATCGATCTTTTCGAGGTCGATGGCGAAGGCAAGCTGTTCGGCCACATCGGCCGGCAGCTGGGCGAAAAATGCACTCCAGTTGCCATCCACTTTATTACTCTGCGGGTTGAAGAAATTAAGCTCTTTGGCAAAGGCGCCAGTGAAGTCGAGCCACTGCTGCAGATCGCGCTCATCGACCGGCGCGCTGCTCGGATCGAGCGCCGGCAGCAACCGCTGACGTTGACTCTGTCCGTCCCGCAACAGGTTACCGAGACATCTTTGTCGTTCGCTGCCACTCATCCAGCGACCTCACCCTGATAAAAGGGAAAGACCAGGTTGTCGCGCGAGTTGGTCGCGCGCACCCGGTAGGAGACCACCAGCTCGATCTTGCCGGCCGGTTCGTCGAGAGTTTCGATCAGGACATCTTCCAATTCGATCCGCGGTTCGTAATGCAGAATCGCCTGCTTGACCAGCCCACGAATATAGGTTTTGACCGTGGTGTTGAGTGGCTCGAAGATCAGCTCGTCGAGGTTGCAGCCATATTTCGGCTGTAAAAACCGCTCACCAACATGGGTCGCCAGCAGAATCCGCAGGCTCTCTTGAATATCCTCCTCTCCCGAAACCAGCTCGACCCCTTTCTTGATCTTCGAAAAGCGGGGCGGAAAGCTCCAGCCGGTACCGAGAAACGGGTTATTTGTGTCGTTCAGTTTTGCCATGCTAATCACCTTCAGCCGATGATGACCGTTGGACAGCCGATCGCCGCACTGGCACCACAGATACAGGCATCACCGACCCGCAGCGCCATCTTGCCGCCGACAAACACGGTCGTGCTGCCAACCGGAAAGGGACTGACCGTCGGGTGGGGCGGCGGAATCGGACAGACATGGTTATCGCCCTGCACCGCAGCCGGCAGCCCACCGATCAGCACCGTCGGGACCCCGGGACCGATGATGCTGCCGCCATGGTTGGAAAGATCTGTCACCCGTGCTGCCGGAGGCATACTGCTTGTTCCTTTCTAGTTGATCTGCACCAGCGCGCCCTGAACCTTGGCGGTGCCGCCAGCGGTGAGCTCCGCCCCGGCACTCCCTTCTGCCTTGAACTCGACACTGGCTTTTATTTCCACATTGGTCCCCTCCAGCTTGAGATCGCCGGCCGCCTTGATGCTGATATCGGCCTGACTTTCGTAGGCAATGCCGTCACTGTTCAAGGTCAGGCTGTTGCCGTTTTCATCTTCAAGCAGAATGTTTCCAGCATCCTCGTCGAGAATGATCTTTTTCCCCGCCGGGGTTTCTATCGTCAGGCTGACCTTGTCATCGTTCCAGATCATTTTCATCCCGCTGCGGGTGACGATCCCCTTTTCATGGTTGTCATCACTGCCGGTCAGCGGTGCCGGCTTGGCACTGCTGTTGAGCATTCCGAGAATGATCGCATCGCGTGGGTCAGCGTTTAAAAAGCCGAGCACCACTTCATCATCAAGCTCGGGGCGCCAAAAGGTGCCCCGCTCGGCGCCGGCATCGAGGGCCGCCAGACGAGCCCAAATTCCATCCTCAGCTATGGAAATCATCGGTATCCGCACCCTGACCCGATCTTCGCCGTCCGGATCTTCCAGCGAGGTAATGATCCCAACCTGTAATCCTGTCACCGCTGGAATCAGCGCAGAAGCAGGGGGGCTGCTCACCGGGTATTTCTCGGCAAACCAGTCGGCAGACAGCCCGATATCGATATCGGTGGTCCAGGGGCCGCGGCTGAATTCATGCCGCACCCCGGAGACGAAAGCCCGGCCGTTGAAACGCTCCCCCACCCCCCGCAGCTCGACCAGATCCCCTGGGTTCAATGTGACCCCGGTACACTTGGCCCGTCCCTGTACCTTGGCCAGCCTGGTTTTCAGCATGCGCGCATCGGCCCAGGCCTGCAGTTCGGATTCATTTAACTGCCCGCCATGTTTCTGTTCCGGCGGCGCCTGTTCTGCCACTCCGGCCAGTTCAGCAAAGTCGAGATTGCCTGGAGCCACCACATCATCGGCACTGCCGTCACTGCTGAGCAGTTCCTGCCCGGCAGAGTCCCAGCCTTTGCTACTGACCGATTCGAGCTGGTCACGGGCATCGATCTGAGCTTCGAATTCGAGCAGGGTCGCGCCATACACCAGGGTCAGGGCCGGGTCGGCAGCAAAGTCGGGAGCGGCGACCTTGAGCTGCGCCTCATTGGTCAACACCTGTTGACCGTTGGCCTCGGCGCGGGTCAGCAGAAAATCCCAATCGCTGCAGTTGTACTGCACCAGCTCCTTGTGTTCGACACTGGTTTCGGCGATCTCTTTGTCGATGGAATAACCATCAACCAGCTGCGCAAAAACGTCGCTGTCTTTCAGCTCGACAAAGTAGCCGCTACGGCGATAGAGGCTCATACGAAAGGCGGCATGGCGGCACTCGATACTCAGATAAGAAGGCCGTCCCTGCCGGGTTTTGATCCCGTGACCGGTGATGACGCCCTGAAACAGGGACTGCTCCTGCGAATGGTAACCGCCGGTGACCTCAACCTCTTTGCCCGGAATAAACAGCTCGGAATTGCTAATTTCGAAATCGCCACTGGCGGGGTCACCATCGAGGAGCAAAATTTTGGCCGTCGAAATCCGGTTGACCTGTTTGACAACAGTCAGTGCAGCCACCTGATACTCACGGGGAATCTCCTCCCCTTCGATCAGGATAGTAAAGGTCGGCCGATCGACCGGCGCCCGGGTTTCTATGACTCGTTCATTGGCCATTTGCACTCTTTTCCAAAGGTGGAAAGACCAGCGTTTGCCCTGCCTTCAGGTTGCGGAAGTTATTCAGACCGTTCGCTTCAGCCACCTTCAAATAATAGGTTTGGTCACCGTAAATCCTGTAACTGAGCAACGGCAGGGTATCCCCCTCTTTGACCGTCACCTTGCGCATCAGATCAGGGGACTGATCGTTGGCCTCGGCGGCGCGGGTACTGTCGTCGATATTCTCACTGAAGGTCGCATCCATGATCGCCCGCAAAGGGCGACCGTCGCTGTAGAACAGCTTGTAGGTAATGTCGGCTTTGAGCAGCACGCACTTCGACTCCAACTTGCCCCAGAGCAGCTTCAAGTAGCGCGGCCGATGGATCTCGCCGTCGTAACCGACGACGCTGAAGAATTCCTGAATCCGGTCGTAAACCTCAACCTTCTCGCTGCAGGTTCCGGTGCCGTCGAACATCAGCTTGAAGCGGTACTCTTGCGGCTTGACCTTGCGGAACACCACCGGGCTGCCGGTCGTGCCCTCCCCTTGCTGCCGCTGGTACTCGACATCGTAAACCTGGCCATACTCCTGGGGGTTGAAGTCGGCCTTGAATTCGGCGACCGGTTCGCCGGAGTAATCGGCTGCGCTGTAGGCCTTGATCAGCAGTTTTTCCAGTTCGCCCTTATTCGGTTCAGCCACGAAAATCCTACCTTTCCTGCTGATTCTTCAGTATCTCGAGCACCTGCTCGACACACTCTGTGACGATCTCTTCGCGCTGCTGTGACCGATCCTGAGTCTGTCGCTGCGACTCGTCCCCTTCAACCACGGCGCGGATGACAATTTCATTGACCTGTACCGGCATAACCTCTTCTCCTGCTCAGCTGGAAATCCGGCTGAAATAGTTGTACGAAAGCTCCAGGGTTTCGACCACCAGACCATTCTCCTGGGCCTTGAAATCGGACACTGCCCATTTCACCGGCCAGGCTCTGACGAAGCTGTAGGTAAAGCCGAGCGGTTCATGCTTTTCATTGAGCAGGGTGACATCGACGGTGGTCGGTTCGAAGCGGAAGTTTTCGATCGCATCGCGACACCACTGGATCAACCCCGAGTCGGTCAACAGTCCGCGTTTGAGGACCAGGTTGCCGTACTTCGGCAGGCTTGGCAGCCGGTGGACAAAACGGTTCTCGCCGCCCTCCTGCAACTCTTCGGTGCCCAGTTCGGCGGATAGCCCGGTGACTTCCTGAAAGCGGCTGTCCTTTTCGCCCACCCCGCCGAGACTGAATGTGACCCGGAAATGAAATCCGACCGGTGGATATTCAGCCATCGTTTCAGCCGTTCTCGATCGTCAACCCTTCGTGGGCCACCTCGATCGACTCAATCGCCACCTCGTTGCCGGTCGACTTGAGCCCTGGTCCTTCGACCTTGACCGGGAAGGCGTTGACCGCCTTCCAGGTCATGACCGGCTCGTGGCTTTCGTTGAGCAGACTGATGACCAGATCACGCCGTTCCACCTTGTTGAGGCTGGTGGTGTTGAGCCAAGCGAAGAACTCATTGTCACTCGGCACAATCCCCCGTTTCAGCGTGATGTTGCCGTACTTGGGAATACCCGGCATCTTGGTTGCCGAGTAGGTCGGACTCAGGCCATCGCGATACTCGATCACCTGGGTTTCGATGTTCAGGCCGGACACCTCGGAAAATCCGAGCTTGGTACCGCCCCACTGAACCTGAAAATGAAAAACCGGCAAAGGGTATTCAGCCATTGATCAATCTCCTGTCTCGTTATCTATAAACTGCTTGTACACGCCTGATTTTTGTTCGCCAGCAAGGCGCGAGCAGCGCAAAGGCGCAGCAGACTTGTCAGTCTGTGAGCATTTGAGCAGCACAGTAACGCCGCCGGAGGGCAAAAGGCTGGCGGGCCGCATCATGATTCCATCATTTTGTGCGAGAACTTCAGGATGATGAATTCAGCTGGTCTGACCACCGCCATACCGATCTCCACGTTCATCCGTCCCTCAAGGACGTCCTGCGCGGTCATCGTCTCGCCGAGACCGACCTTAACGAAGAAAGCATGTTCCGGCTTGACACCCTGCAGGGCACCATCGCGCCATTTCTGAATCAAGTAGTTCTCAATCATCGCTTTGAGCTTGATCCAGGTGTTGGCGTCGTTCGGCTCGAAAACCGCCCAATAGGTCGACTTCTTGACCGATTCCTCGACCATATTGAAGAAACGCCGCACCGAGATGTAGCGCCACTCGTTGTCGTTGCCAGCCAGAGTCCGCGCTCCCCAGATCAGGGTGCCCTTGCCGCTGAAGGGGCGGATGGCGTTGATCGATTTTCCTGCGTTGACATCGACGTTGAGATCTTCCTGCTGCTTGGCATCGATCCGTAGTGACGGCCCATTGACAGAACTGAGACTGATGTTAGCCGGTGCTTTCCAGACCCCACGGGTCCGATCGGTAAAAGCATAGGCTCCGGCAACGGCACCGCTGGGAGGCAATACCGCCAACTTGTCGTTAATGCCCTTGACGATGTTCTTATAAAGAGCGAAACGCTCTGCCAGCAGACCATCGAAGGTCGACTCGTAATCGGCGGCCGAAGCAGCCAGCTCGGCGACCGCGGCGTTCAATCCGCCGAAGGCCATGTGCGCGCCCTCCAACGAGATGTTGGCCTTGGCGTTGGCATCGACGGCGGCTGCGTAACGGGCATTGAGAGCGGCATCGGTCATGCTGTCGGCCAAACTGCTGCCGGTGATGGTATTGAGCGCAGCGATCGTTGCTGCCAGCCGGGTACCGGGAGCGCCACTGGTAACAAAGATCTTGCCGGCAGTAAAACCGATGGTTGCATTGTGATGCTCGAGCAGCATCTGGAAATCTTTATCCAACTCATTGTTTTTGACGATGGTGTCGAGATCGGTTTTCAACTTGAAATCTGCGGTTTCGGTGATGCCGTTGCGGAAACCGACCAACAGCGCGTGCAGGATATCGAGAATCAGAGTGTAGAGCGGCCGGATATTGCCCTGATAATCATCCTCGGCGGCATACGGTTGCCCCCCCTTGAACGTATCATCCAGCCCACCGAACTGTTCTTTCAGCGTTTTGTTGTCACCGGTGGTGAAAGCATCGATCAGGTCGGCCTGCAGATCGGTGACTGCCCCGATTGCGGCATTTAAATCACCGCTGATAAAGGCTTTGAGCGCAGCATCCTTGGTCAAGTTCTGGAGGTTCAGAGCCCCGTTGGTCGAAGCCCGCTTGAGAGCAACGTTGCGTGATTTAATCGCCTTGGTGTAGGAGGTTTTCAGCCAGGGCATGTAAGAGGCGCCATATTTGAGATTCTTGATACCGATGTTGTTGCGGAAGGCCGCTTTATCCGTTTCAAGATCTCCGCTATCGGCCAGGTCGCAGACCGTCACCCGGTCCATCAGCTTGCCACACTGGGCCAGGGCCTGCTGTTGAAACTGATAGAGGTTGGTCCCGGAGAGCAGGGTGGCATCGGGGCTGAGGAGAATGGTCGGCTCGTCTTCTTTCTCCAACACCTTCAGCCCGCCGAGAATTCCGGAAGTGTCATTGCCGATCGCCGGGGGGGCACTGTAGTCACCGACCGAAACGATGTAGCACTTGCCGCCACCGTTGTCGAAATAGAGCCGCATGCTGTCGAACAGGTAAAAACTGTTGCTGCCCAGATCGACAGCGCTGACCGCATTGTCGTCATCGAGTAAAACCGTGGGCTTGAGCGGCGGGCCACCTCCAAAGTAACGCTGGAATTCGATCATCGAGCGGATCATGGTCGGTTTCAGCGTCAGGTCTTCACCATTCCTTTTGGCGGTCTCGGTATAACCGATAAAAGCCGGAATGGCAGTTTCCACTTCGGCTACCGATGGCGGAAACAGGGAAATCTCTTCTACATAAACATCGGGTGTCTTGTAAGTCGCCATTTTCCGTCCCTCATCCTGTTAGAGTTAGACATAGTTATGACTATTTAGCCCTAGTTATACATACACGTAGACCCTGGAAATTACGTTACCCCCCCCTGCCGGTATCACTTCAGCAACTGAAGGATTGGGCAGATTGTCGATCACCAGCCTGGGCGTTGACGGCCCCTTCTTCTTGCGCAAAGAGATCCCTTTTAACGGCTGCTGTGTCAGCGGCAACAGGCTGCCGGCAACAAATGGCACTGCGGTACTGCCATCGGCCAACGTTACTGATGCCTGGCGGGCAAACGTCACCGGCGGAGCATCAAGTTGTACCTGCAGATCGGTCGCTTCGACTTCAGTTTCATATTTGGCGACCACGTAATATTCCCAGGTGGTTTTACGGGCCTGCAGCTTGAGCAAGTAACGACGAAATTGGACATTGCCGCTGCCATCAACAAAGCTGAAATCGTTGCTGACGGTCGTATCGGCGGCGATTTCGATCAGCCCGAAGGGAAAACCACTGACCAGCCGATCGGCGGCGTAAAACTGCAGATGATCGACGCCGTCGCGCCGCAGCAGATAACGGCCCGGCGAACTGTCACCCAAATCGACGAGGTAGCTGGAGGTGCCTTCAACCGTCATTACCCGCTGGCGATGGAGCTGGCTGCCCTGCGCATCATGCAGCTCCCAGAGGATGGAATCGGCCGCGGTTTCAACATCAACCTGGAAACGCTGAGGGCGCAGTGCGAGCAGGTCCTGTTCGGAAATGAACTCATCGCCGGCAGCGGCACTCAGTAGCAAATGACCGTTATTGAGGGCTTTCTGGCGATTGCTGAGATAGTAAAACTGATCCGGAGTCTTATCGAGGGGCAGCTTGGAGTAGTTAGTCAGGAAAGGGGCTTTGGCCCAGAGAACAAAAGACAATGTCAACGACCTATCCAGTTTTCGTTTCGGTTCAGGAACGCTATCTAGCCCGGTGGTCTCGTAAAGAACGATGAAACCACCGGCGGTCTCCTTGAACAGCAATCCGTACTTAAACAACTGCCGCTGACAATCGGGAGTCGGTGAAATCAGAAAGTCCGCACTGATTTCATCCGGGTAATAGTCGTGCCGGATATCAACAGCAAAGGCCTTTTGAAAATCGATTTTCATCCAGCCTCCTTCCCTTTACCGACAATTTTAATGGTCGTGATCGGAGCCTGCTGATCTTTAACCTGACCTTCCTGAATACTGATTGTGCGAATTTTGTAAAGCACCGACGGCAGGTACTTGGCGCCAAGAGACGCCCAGAGATTGTTCTGCTGTTCAAAATTCAACTGTTGCAGTTCAGCCACCAGGCGTTGGATGCCGGTCGGCATGGTTGGCGAATTCTCCAGAGTAAATACAGATTTTCGCTGAAAAAAACGGATCAGGCCGGAAATGAACTGTATGCCGGTTTTGTAATCATTGAAATGAGCGACAAACAGAACCAGAATGTTGAGACGAATTTCCGGGTTGAGGTGACCGATACTGTTATCCGGGTTGACCCGATGCGGAATCACATCGCGCACGGTCCGTTCTTCCTCAATATTAACCAATGACAAGCCAAGATTGTTGCTCGGGATATCGATCGTGCCATCCTCTTTGGCGACGTTCGCCATGGTCACCACCGAGGCACCGGAAACGTTCAACTCGGGCAGAGCCTTCAGGTAATCATTGAGCTCACTACGAAGAACTTCCAAGGCATCGTAGATCATCTGACTCCCTCACATTGTCACGACACAGCAGATCTTTTCGCGGAGCACCTGGTTGAATCCGGTTCTCTGGATCAGAAATGATCAATCCTTGATCACGAGATCAATCGAAATCCGATAACCGATCTTTATGCAGTAACAGATGAAAACCGCTTTTATCCATGCGGGATAAAAGCGGCTCTAGTGTTGGCTGAGATCAGATCCATTCTGTAAACTCCATCTACAACTGACTGACAATTTAATTAAAACGACATCTTTTTTTTATTCAAGCAACCGGCCCAATTTTTTTTAGCTAATCAATATCTTCCAATCGAAAAATAACATTCACAAATAAATACATAGAGTTGTGAGGATATAATTAATTATCTG
>CALZHQ010000011.1 GCA_945787295.1 uncultured Desulfuromonadales bacterium | reverse complement strand
ACTGGCTCTCCCACGAATTAATTCGCTGAATGTCAAGTTAAGGTGCCGGGCAGCCCGGGTTTCGGGCTGCCCGGTCTTGTCATTAGTTGCCAGAATCTATCTCTGGTAACGGCTCGGCGTAGCTATCTTTCAGGCCGATCAATTGTCGCACATCTTCCAGAATCAGATACAGCGCTGGGATCAACAGCAGGATGATACCGGTGCCGAAGAGGATGCCGAAACCGAGGGAAATCGCCATCGGAATCAGGAATTTCGCCTGCACGCTGGTTTCCAGGATCATCGGCATCAGGCCGAAAAAGGTCGTTAGCGAAGTCAGAACAATAGGCCGAAAGCGGCGTGTCCCGGCAGAGACAATCGCTTCGTAAAGCGGTATCCCATCGCGTCGGTTCCGGTTGGTTTTATCGATCAACAGTAGCGAGTCATTGATGACCACTCCCGAGAGCGCGACCAGACCGAACATGCTGAGCATGCTCAGATTGTAGCCCATGACGATGTGGCCAAGGACCGCGCCGATCATCCCGAAGGGGATTGCTGCCATGATCAGCAGCGGCTGGGTGTAGCTGCGGAAGGGGATCGCCAACAGGGTGAAGATGGCGATCAGCGCCAGTTTGAAACCGCCGAGCATGCTACCCAAAGAATCACGGCGCTCTTTTTCTTCGCCTTCCATGTCCCAGGTGAGTCCCGGATAGTTTCGCACCAGTTGAGGTAACAGGTTTTGCTTCAGGTCGGAGATGATTTCCTGAGCGTTGGCCTGTTCTCCATCCACGCTGGCTGAAACGTTGATAACGCGTTTACGATCGGTACGGTTAATTTCGGAGAAGCCATACCCCTCGATAATCTCCGCCGCCTGGGCCAGCGGGATCTCCTGACCGTTCGGGGTGCGGATCCGCATGCTTTCGAAATTCCACAGTTCACGGCGATCGGCATCGGGATAGCGAACCATGACCTTGATCTCATTGCGGCCACGTTGCAGGCGTAAGGCTTCGGCGCCATAAAAAGCCGCTCGAACCTGTCGGCCCAATTCGGTTTCGGTAATCCCCAGGGTGCGGGCTGCCGGTTTAAGTTTGAGCTTTATCTCCCGTTTGCCCCGGGCGTAAGAATCTTCGATATCGCTGACGCCCTGATAGGCTGCGAGGGCTTCACGAATCCGTTCGGACGATTGCTCCAGTGCGGAAAAATCCTTGTGCGCCAGCAGGACATCGATATTGGCTCCGAGCTGCATCAGGTTGGATTTGAAGGTCAGTGAATCGAGACCGGGGATGTCGCCGACCTTTTTCCGCCAGGCAGCGGAAATCTCTGTCGCCGGGATACCGCGCGCTTCGCTCTCGGTTAAAAACATGGAGATATTGCTGAGATAAGTCGCAGAGGATGAGGAACTGCCAACGGGTCCCCCACCGCCGGAAACCGAGCCACCGACGACACTATAGATATTGCGCAGGATACTGTCTCCGTCGGGTCTTTCTGCATCATACTCGGCGACGGTTTCCATCCCTTTTTGCAGGATGAAATTGGCAACCCGGCCGGTTTCTTCGACCGGAACGCCGCGATTCATCTGGATGGCGACGGTGATTTTGTCGCCGTCAACTTCCGGCATAAAGGTGAATTTGACCAAGCCGCCCTTGACGATCCCGATAGTTAACAATAGCGCCGCGAGGCCGATGGCCAACGAGGCGTAGCGAAACTTGAGATTAAGTTTCAGAACCTTCAAGTAGGGGCCGCTGATAAAACGCTCCAGACCAACACCAAACTGCCGCCGGACCTTGTCGATTTTCCCAAGGAGTCCACCGTTTTGGGGCCGTGGCTTGCCGACACTGAGGTGCGCGGGCAGGACCAACAGGGATTCAATCAACGACATCAGCAGCAGGGTGATAACGATAATCGGGATAACGCTGATGAACTTACCCATCATTCCGCTGACATAAATCAACGGTAAGAAAGCTGCGACGGTAGTTAAAATGGAGAAGGTGACCGGGATGGCAACCTCCAGAGCTCCATCAATGGCGGCTTTGGCGTAGGGTTTTCCCCGTTGCCGATGTTCAAAGATGTTTTCCCCGACGACGATGGCATCATCAACAATTATTCCCAGTGCCAGGATGAAGGCGAACAGGGAGATCATGTTGATCGAAACCCCGAGCCAGGGCATGACGAACAGGGTGCCGAAAAAAGAAATAGGGATGCCGAGCATGACCCAGGCGGCCAGCCGGATCTCCAGAAACAGGCCGAGGATGATAACGACCAGGCCGAGCCCGAGCAGGGCATTTTTTTGCAGCAAGTTCATACGGCTGTTGAAAATTTCCGTGGTGTCATTCCAGATCGCCAGTTGCAGGCTGTCTGGCAGGCTGCCCTGTTTTTGCTCAACGTAAGCAAGCACCCGCTCGGAAATTTCGGTCGGTTTCTGTTCGCCAATCCGGAAGATTTGCACCAGCGCAGCCGGTTTGCCGTCAAAATGTCCGTAGGTTTCGCTGTCTGCAAAACCGTCGACAACGTTGGCGATGTCTCCCAGTCGAACCTGGCTGCCATCGGCTTTGCCGATAATAACGATGTCGGCGTATTCCGGGCCCCAGTAACGGCGCTCTTTGGTGCGCAATAGAATCTCTCCGCCACTGGTCTTGACGGTCCCGCCGGGCAGGTCCAGGGACGCCGCGCGGATGCGGCTGGCCACCTGGTCAAGAGTCAGGTTGTAGCGGCGCAGGGTTTCTTCCGGAATTTCAATGCTGATTTCGAAAGGGCGGACACCGCTCAGGTCAACCTGAGTGATATCGGGTAATTCGAGCAGTTCATCACGGATCAACTCGGCCTGTTCGCGTAAGATATGTTCTGAAATATCTCCGTAGAGTGCCACCGAAATAACTTCACGGCGGTTGGAAAGTTTACTGATGACCGGTTTCTCAGCGTCCTCCGGGAAGGTACTGATGCGGTCAATTTCACTTTTGATATCCTGCAAAACCAGATCGACATCTTCGTCGGCATAAACTTCGGCAATCACCGAGCCGGAGCCCTCGTTGGCGGTTGCTTTCATCTGCTTGATGCCATCGACGGCGGTCAGGCTTTCCTCGATTTTAAAAATGATCCCTTCTTCGACCTCTTCCGGTCCGGCCCCGGGATAGGCGACGACGACGGAAACCCGGTCGAGGGAGACCTCGGGGAAAATTTCCTGCTTGATACTCGGCCCCATAATGATGCCACCGAGGATCAGTGCTACCATCAACAGGTTGGCGGCCACGTGATTTTTGGCCATCCATTTTACGGCACTGTTCATGGGGTCTGCTCCTGCAGGACCGGCCGTAGCAGGAGACCGTCGGCCGCGCCGGAGAGGGTCGTCAGGATCAGTTTTTCGCCACTGCTGACCCCCTGGTTCACCAGCAGGTTCTTCTGCTCACGCCGCAGAATGTTAACCGGTCGGATGCGCAAGCGATTCTCCTGGTCTGCAATCCAGACTTGTTGGTCCGAGCGCAGCGCATCCCGTGGAATGCTGATGATTCCAGCAAGCTTTTCACCGAGCAGCTGGATCTCGACAAACTGACCATTGTTCAATATGGGACCGGTCGCTGAACTCTTTAACCGGTAGGGATCATCGACGCCGATCACAACCGTGGCCATCCGGCTGGTTGCGTCAATCTCGCCAAGAGTGCGAACGATGCGCCCTTGCCACTGCAGTTCAGGCGTGTTCGGCAGACGGATCATTGCAGCCGAGCCCGGGGTCATCGTTTTTGCCGATGGAATCGTCAGCCAGCGCAGCTCATCAAGAGGCAACGGGACGTGAATTTCTGCTCGGTCGGTACCGGCAAAGGTGCCGATGCTGGTGCCAGTACGCAGATACTGGCCGAGGTCAACCTGCTCCTGACGGATGCGGCCGGCAAATGGGGCCTTGATTTCTGTGCGCTGCAGATTCAGCTCGGCCTGTTTCAGGTTTGCCTTGGTGGCTGCCAGGTTAGCTTGCTCCTGATGCAACTGGATTTCTCGAGTGACTAGGGGGCCGGGAACACCTTTGTCCGGCAGGGCGATGCGCTCCCACTCCTGGAGCGCTACGCGGGATTTTTCCTGCTCGGTTCTCAGGGCGACTTCGGCTCGCGCGATATCGGCCCGGGCTCTTTCTACTGCAAGCTGGTAATCGCTTGGCTCAATCTTCAGTAGCGTTTCTCCTTGTTCGAAAAGGCCACCACTGACCAGTTGCGGCGAGAGCCAGACAACCTTGCCGCTGACTTCCGGGACGAGGGCAATCTCCTGTGCGGCGGAAACAGTTCCGGTTGCGTGAACCTTGACCTGATGGGCTGCAGCCTGCAACTCGATCACAGTGACCAACGTCCCGATCTGTTGTGGTTCCTGACGTTGAGGAGCCTTTTTCAGTTTGCCGAGCATATTAAAGGCAGCAACGCCGATGAGCAGAATCAGGATCGGCAGGATGATTTTCAGGGCTTTGCGCGAGCGCTTTGTTTCGGTCATCTTATTTATCCTCTACAGCGTTGAGGCTTGCTTGCTGTTTACTTAACTCTTCTGCCATCCAGCGACCGCCGAGGGCCCGGGCCAGGGTGATACGGTTGCTGATCCATTGTCGCTGCGCGGCAATATTCTGGCTGGATGTTTCCAGGTAACGAACCTCGCTGGTGAGCAGGTCCTGACTGCTGAGCAGTCCGTAGCGGTAGCTGTCGTGTGAATTGCGGAGTTCCTGACTGCTCGCCTGTAATTGTTCTTTTAACCAGCGCTGCCGCAGAGCACTGTTCTGATCGGCGATCAGGGAGGTTTCTACTTCCTGCACGGCGGTCAGGATGGTTTTTTTGTACTTGCTGAATTGTTCATCGCGCACTGCGCGCTGCCGGTCGCTTTCAGCTTTGCGCCGACCGCCGTCAATCAACGGTTGGGCCAGCCCGAGCGCGAGCGACCAGAAGCTGCCGTCGACGTCACCCTGCGCCAGCTGGGTTGCAGAATAATAGGCTGTCGCACTCAGGTTGATTGCCGGCAGGCGAGCCGCGAGGGCCGCCGTCAGTTCCCGGTCCGCTGCATTTAAATTGCTCAGTGCCGCGCTGACATCTGGACGTTGCGTCAGCAAGCTCGCTGGAAGCCCGGCGTCAACTGCCGAGGTCAGCTCCGGTAGCTTGTCGACTTTTATGAGGTCGGTTTGCGGCAGCCGCCCAAGCAGCAGGGCGATGCTGTTTTCCGCCCGAGTGATCCCGGTCTGGAATTGCGGCAGCACGGCTTCGGCCCGGGCGAGATTCTGGCGTGCCTGGTGAAGTTCTCTTGCTGTTGCCAGCCCACTGCGGTAGCGGTTGCCGATGGTTGTGATCAGCTCACGGTAATGACCGACTTGTCCTTCGACCAGTTTGAGCTGGGCCCGTTGTTCAATCGCAATATAGTACTGTTCTGCCAGTAAGGCGGATAAGCTCAGGTACAATGCCTGGGTTTCCTGGGTGCCTGCCACTAAGCGTAATGTTGCTGCTTCTGTTTTATCCCGCAAGCGATTCCAGATATCGACTTCATAACTGGCCGCCAGTGATGCCTGTTGATTGGATGAGAGAGTCGAGGAGTTGCTGCCAGGGCTTTTATCTCTGCGGATCGAACCATTGAAACCTAACGCGGGCCAGAGGCTTGCGCCGCTGATGCGTTGCAACGCTTCGAGTTGTTCAAGCCGGTAGAGCGCCTGTTGTAAATCGAGATTCCGGGAAAACATTTCCTGTTCTAGTCGGTTCAGCTGCGGATCCGCAAAGATTTCCCACCAGCGCTCCGGAAAAGAATTCGCTTGTTGCTGAGTGGAAAGATAGCTGGCCGGCAGTTCCGGGTGGGGCAGCGGTTCGTGACTGAATGGTCTGCAGGCCACCAGTGGAAATATCAGGACCATGAGCAAGTGTTTCAACATGATGCCTCCAGTCCGGTGCAGACAAAAGAGATCAGCTCGTCGACCAGTTGCTGGTCGGACAGGGGGGGCGGAAAGCCAGGAATCAACTGGGTTGGCCGGGAACTGCTGCACATCACATGGCTCATGGCGCCCATGGTGAACTGCAGGCGCATCATCAGTTGGCTGGCAGAGAGTTCGGGCAGGGCCTGGTGCAGTCCATCGAACAGAAGTTTGAAAACCGGCAAAACCTGCTGAATAAAATAATTGCGGACGGTTTCGTCAGGTTCGCTCAACGAGCGACCGATCAGGGCGATGAAATCGTTGGCCCCGGGGCCGGAATTACGAAAATCGAGTGTCGGTTCGATAAAGGCGCGCAGGAGATCTATTGCTGCAGGAGCTGCACCTGCTGATTCTGCTTCTGCGAGGACCGTTTCTATCTTCTTCTGACGGATGTTATTGAGAGGCAACAGTCGTCTGGCGATGACGGCCTGCAGTAACCCCTCCTTAGAGCCGAAATGGTAATTGACGGCTGCCAGGTTGACATTGGCTTGTTCGGTCAGCCCACGCAGCGAGGTGATATGGAAACCATCCCGAGCAAAGAGTTTTTCCGCAGCGTCTAAAATCCGGGTTTTGGTATCTGCTTGAGACATCGGCAATCCTAATTGAAGAGTTATACGGTTAATTTAAACATCCGTTTGAAACGCTTGTCAACTGGCTATATAGAACTTTACCTTGGGCTGCTTTGTTTCTGCACAGGGACTGAACATTTGCTGTGCGAGCTGCACAAAAAATAATCAAAACGTCAGGCTATTTTGATTATCTAACTGTAAAATCAGTCAGTTATGAAGTTGGCACGTGCTCTGCTATATAAGGGATCGTGCCGCACAACTGTTGTGCAGCTGATGATTTGAAATAACCAGTCGTCGAAACAAGGGTGTTTCGCATTTACGACTGATTTAAGGGCAACGGCGCTCTTGGCTTCGGAGGAAACGAAATACGGAGTCAGGAGCGCCTTTTTTATTTTTTATACCTCTGGAAAGGAGATCCATCGAATGAAAAAGATTGAATGCATCATCAAACCCTTCAAGTTGGACGACGTCAAGTCGGCCCTCTGTGATCTGGGCATCAACGGGATGACCGTCAGCGAAGTTCGTGGCTTTGGGCGTCAGAAAGGCCACACCGAGCTTTATCGCGGTGCTGAGTATCAGATCGATTTTATCCCAAAAGTTAAGCTGGAGCTGGTGGTTGCCGCCGACCAGGTCGACGAGGTGGTCGCTGCCGTACAGCGCGAAGCCTGCACCGGCCGGATCGGTGACGGCAAGATCTTCGTCCGCTCGGTTGAGCAATGTATCCGCATCCGAACCGGCGAAACCGGAATCGATTCTATCTAAAACTGAGTTCACTGATTAATAGATTAGATAAATAAAGGAGAAAATAACGTCATGAAGAAATTTACTTCAATTCTGGTTGCCGGCCTGCTGCTCGGCCTGCCTGCTCTGGCCCTCGCTGAAGATGCTCCGATTTCGGAGCTCGCCTACGTTCTCAACTCATTCTCTTTTCTGGTGATGGGTATCCTGGTTATGTGGATGGCCGCCGGTTTCGGTATGCTCGAAGCGGGTCTGGTTCGTGGTAAGAACGTTGCCACCATCTGCCTGAAGAACATCTCGCTGTTCGGCATCGCCGGTATCCTCTTCTACATCACCGGTTACAACCTGATGTATGCCGGTGTTGACGGTGGCTTCATCGGTTCTTTCGGTCCCTGGGCTGCTGATGATGCGGCGGCTCTGGCCGGTGATTTCTCCGGTGGCTACTCGGCTGCTTCCGACTGGTTCTTCCAGATGGTCTTCTGTGGCGCTGCCTGTTCGGTGGTATCCGGTTGTGTCGCCGAGCGGATCAAGCTCTGGTCGTTCCTCGCATTCTGTGTTGTCCTCTGTGGTGTCATCTACCCGATCCAGGGCTCCTGGGGCTGGGGCGGCGGCTGGCTGTCGGAAATGGGTTTTGCTGATTACGCTGGTTCCACCATTGTTCACTCGGTCGGCGGCTGGGCTGCTCTGACCGGTGCTATTATCCTCGGTGCACGTAAAGGCAAGTACGGAAAAGACGGTCGCGTTAACCCGCTGCCAGGTTCCAACATTCCATTGGCCACCCTCGGTACCTTCATCCTCTGGATGGGCTGGTACGGTTTCAACGGCGGTTCGGTGCTGGCCCTCGGCGATGCCGCTTCGGTTATCGAAATGGGTAACGTTATTGCCAATACCAACCTGGCTGCCTGTGGCGGTATGATCGCTGCGATGATCATGGTTCAGGTTCTGTATAAAAAAGTTGACGTCACCATGGGTCTCAACGGCGCCCTGGCTGGTCTGGTTTCGATCACTGCCGGTCCGGCAACTCCGTCCTTGGGTGCAGCAACCCTGATCGGTGCTGTCGGTGGTATCCTGGTTGTTCTCGCGGTTCCGTTGTTCGACAAGCTGAAGATTGACGACGTTGTCGGTGCTCTCTCAGTTCACTTGGTTTGCGGTATCTGGGGCACCCTGGCCGTGCCTATCACTGACAGCGAAGCCAGCTTCGTGACCCAGTTGATCGGTGTTGTTGCAACCGGCGCCTTCGTGATGGTCGCCAGCTCAATCGTCTGGCTCGCCCTGAAGTACACCGTCGGCATCCGCGTCAGTGAAGAAGAAGAGATGGTTGGCTGCGACATGAGCGAGATCGGTATGGAAGCTTACCCCGATTTCCAGTCGGTCAGCATCGGTGGCGGCAGCGGCGTCCTCGGTTCGCAGATGGCCGCATCGGTGGCGGCAAAAGTCACTCAGCCGGCCAAGCAAAGCTGAGCTGACTAGCTAGATTGTTATTACGGCTGGCAGTCCATTGGGGGCTGCCAGCTTTTTACCGCCAAAATTTGCATTAAAGGAAAAGAAGGGATTTAAAATGAAGTATTTGTCACATGGAATTGTTGCTCTGCTGCTACTGGTTCTGGTTACTCCGGCGATGGCCGCAATCGAGGTCGAAGGTGATGCCTATGTCGGTATCAGTAGCATGTATCTCTGGCGTGGTTTTGATCTGAGCGACAGCGATCCGGTCGTCCAGGGAGGGATGGATGTCAGTTTCAAGGGTCTGACTCTCAGTTATTGGAGCAATCTCGACCTGAATAGCGGCGAGCTCAACGAAACCGACTACATCATCGATTACAGTTTCGACCCATGCGAAATGGCTTCGGTCAGCGTCGGTAATATTTTTTATGCACTTGAAGATTTAAAAGATACCAACGAACTCTATCTGGGTGTCAGCCTGAACACCATTCTGGCCCCGACTTTAACCCTTTACTATGACTATGATGAGGCTGATGAAACCGGTCTTTTCTATACTTTTTCGATCGGTCACGACCTGGAGCTGTCCGATGCTCTGACGCTGAGCCTCGGTGGGCTGGTCAGCTACAATCAGGAAAGCGACTATGCGATCGGCAATTATGACGACTGGCACAATTTCGAGCTGAGCGCGGCCGCAGATTACGCGGTGACCGATCAGATCAGTGTCAGCCCTTACGCAATTTATTCGGATGCCATCAGTGATGAAGCTGAAATGGCTATCGAAGATGAATTTGTCGGTGGTCTGACCCTGACTCTCAGCTTCTGATCTGCTCACAGAAGTTGTGAACGTAAAACCGCCGCTCATCCATCCGGAGAGCGGCGGTTTTTTTTTGAGTGAACTGGAGATCTGCTGGAAAGGCCGTTATTTTTCTGTGACCGGGATTTCCGAACCGAGCAGGATCGCCAGCCAGCGGGTCGAGTCATTCACCTCAAGGGCAATCTTGACAATCATCGTCAGCGGCACCGACAGCAGCATACCGACCGGGCCGAGAATCCAGCCCCAGAAAACCAACGAGAGAAACACAACCAGGGATGACAACCCCAGTTTGCGGCCCATGAATTTAGGCTCCACGGCGTTGCCCATCACCAGGTTGACGGTCAGGTAAATGGCCGCGACAATCACGGCCTGGATCGGTCCCAGTTGCACAACCGCCAGTAACACCGCCGGGACAGCGGCGATGATCGAACCGATGTTCGGCACATAGTTGAGCAGAAAAGCGATCAACCCCCAGAGCAGGGCGTAATCGAGGCCGAGCAGGGTCAGGCCGACAGCGATGATCAAACCGGTGCCGAAGCTGACGAAAGTTTTGATCGCCAGGTACTGACGCACGCCATTGACGAATCTTTCGAAGGAGGCCAGGGAACTGTCAGCATTCGGCAGGGCGGCCTGCAACTTGGCCGGCATTCCGGCCGCTTCGAAGAGGATAAAGATCACCGTCAGCAGGATCAGGAAGGAATTGGTCAATACCCCACCGGCTGTGGCCAGCATGCTGGCCGCCGATTGCATGAGCGCACCCGGGTCGAAGTGTTCCAGCAGCAGGTCTTTGGAGATCTGAATGCCGAATTTATCCAGGTAGCCGATCAGGTGGACAGTCTGGCCGCGCAGTTTTTCCTGGTAGATCGGAAGGTCACGGGTGAAATCATTGACCGATGTCCCGACGAGCGTGGCGACCAGCAGTCCGGCCAGCATCACCGTCGCAATGACCAGCAGCAGGGCGAGCGGAGCAGGGACTTTACGTTGCTGCAGCCAGTAGAATGGACCAGCGCAGATAATTGCGATAAAGATCGCCAGCAGGAAGGGGACCAGCAGGGCCGATGCGGTTTTGACCCCGGCGATGATGATGACCAGTGCCGCCGTGGTTGTCAGCAGGCCGGTTTGCTTTTTCGGCAGATTGAGAGATGACATGGGGGCTCGCTGTTTGAGTTGAGGGTCGCTTCAATCTTCGCAGACAACTAAACAGCAAGAATCGTGGCTTGTCAATATTCCTTATCAGTCGAGCTTGCAGCGCAGCAGCTTGATGCCCGCTTCGAAGTGGACTTCCATCTTGTTCGGCTTGATGCAGTTGACAACCTGGCCGAGGCCGAAGGTCGGGTGTTTGATCAGCAGCTCCTCTTTCATCGGGGTGCTCATGCTGTAGGGAACCGCTTGCTCCGGGTCGACAGAAGCCAGCAGTTCTTCCCAGTTGCGCTGGGCTTTGCTGGCGGCGCGTGGTTTTGCCGTTGCCGTTTTACGCGCAGCGGGGGCTTTTTTCTTGGCTTCCGGACGGTGCTTGTGGGCGCTGCCACAGGTGTTGCATTCGACCTTGACGACCTTTTCGCCGACCATTGCGACAATGGTGTGATTGGTGGTGTCTTTGCATTTAGTGCATTTAGAGGCAATATAATCGCCGGCGGATAAAACTTTCGAGGTCATACCATCTCCTTGCAGAAAAGGAGCCTGTTTTACCCCGCTGAGGGGAGGCTGTCAATCACCGAAAAATTAAAACCTTCAAGGAACCCTTGTGCTCTGGTGCCGGGAGGATTATTCTGAGTCAATACTCGATGTTAGCCTGCAGTAAGGAATGTGAAAATGCCGATTATTTCCTGGGACCCAAAATACAGTGTCGGGGTTGTAGAGATCGACGGGCACCACAAGCAGCTGATCAATATGATCAACGAACTCTATTTTGCAATGAATAATGACCGCGGCCAGGACCTGGTCCACAACATCATCAAGGATATGCTCGCGTACGCCAAGATGCATTTTGAAGTGGAAGAGGGCTACATGCGCAAGTGTCAGTACCTTGGAATGTTACAGCACTACCGGGAGCATGAACGCTTCGTCAAGAAAGCCCAGGAGATGGCTGAGCGCTGCGATTCTGGTGAGTTTATCCTCTCCCTTGAAGTGATCCAGTTTCTCTCCGGCTGGCTGAAAGATCATATCCTCGAAACCGATATGAAATATGTGCCGACCTTCAAAGCGCGGGGAGTTAAGTAACTATGTTGTGACACCTCCGCGTTCGGGGCAGATCGTGAACCCTGCAGGAAATCGTAATCCGCCGCTCCCCCCTTTTAATTTGTGCTGCGCATTTATCTCCAATCTAAACCACGACAAGGGACTGGATAGGTGGTCCTGAATATGTTTTCAGGATATTTCCTGGTCCTGTCGAAGCAGGTGATGACACCGCTCCCATCAACCCAGAATTTGTGGGGGTGGAGCGGTTCAGACCGATATGGATCTGGGTCTGAGCTGCCGCGAATTTCAAAATGAAGGTGCGGAAAACCGCCAGATAACAAGCCCGAGCGACCCAAAGTGCCAATCTGCTGTCCACGCCGAACGGTCTCCCCGGCTTTGACCAGTCGTTTACGCAGGTGGAAATATTTACTTTTGAGGAATAATCCGCTGCCGTCTTTGCCATGGCTGAGAATCAACCGGTTGCCATAAAAAGGTTCAAAGTAAGAGCTGGTAACCACCCCGGCTGCAGGAGCTAAAACAGGGGTCCCTGCTTTATCGATAATGTCGATCCCCTCGTGATAAGAGTCCTGTACTGCATGACCGCCGGAGGCAGGTTCCGGTTTGTAGCCTTGTGAAATGGACGGGGCGTTTTGCGGGATGGATATTTCCTCCCGGTCGGGGTTTGCTGGTTCACTATCCGCCGCGACAAATCCGTAAGGCTCAATAAACAGATTGGCGCAGCCGCTTAACGCAAAGAGAATCAGGAGTAACAGCGAACCTTTAAGCCGTAAAATAGTTGAGTCTCTAGACCTGCTGTTAGTGTGCATTGGTTCGATAGCCCTCGATCTGTCTTTCGAATTGTTTCGTGGACATTGTGTTTCCAAGCCAGGCTCTTGCTGGAATTAAAGAGTTTCTCTCAGCAAGCGCTTGAACGAAAAAAGCCCCGATGGATTACTTTTCCGGAATAAATTTCAGTGCTGCCGAGTTGATACAGTAGCGCAGCCCGGTCGGCTGTGGTCCGTCGTCGAACAGGTGTCCTAAATGCGCGTCGCAGCGGGCACAGACAGTTTCGGTACGGACCATAAAGTGACTGCGGTCTTCCAGCCGAGCGATATTCTCATCGGCCACCGCCTGAAAAAAGCTCGGCCAGCCGCTGCCCGAATCGTATTTACTGGCGGAATGGAACAATTCCAGACCACAGCAGACACAGTGATAGCTGCCGCTTTCGTGGTTGTCCCAGTAGCGGCCGCTAAACGCTCTTTCTGTCCCCGCTTCGCGGGCCACCCGGTACTCTTCAGGGCTGAGCCGTTCGCGCCACTCCTCTTCACTGCGGATCATTTTTTCGTCCATCTCTTCCCCCTGTCGGTCGCTTTGCAAGTAGGTGGCTTTTTTTTCATGCTAACACGGAGCGTGAGTCTAATGGCAGGGGGCGTTACTTGCCGATCCAGGAGGTCCATTCGAACTCTGTTAACAGCCGTGGGCATAGGGTGGTATGGCAGGGAATCTGGAGCAGTCTTGTCCCCTTTGGCGGCTGGAGTTCAGAATAGAGTTGTTGGCTTCTGCGGCTGTAGGTTTTTGACAGGTGCATCGGCAGAAACCAGTTGGGGTGCAACTGCCTGAGCAGTTGATTTATGTCAGCGGTGCAGAGATGAAAAGAGGTGCGGGCTTTCTCTTGGTCTGCCGCCAGGAAGGTTGCTTCGCAGATCAACAGTTCGAGCCCCTGCAACAGCTGTTTTATCGTTTCTTGGTTCTGCACGGTGAAACCGACGTCACTGATGTAGCCCAGCGAAGCGGGTTGCTGCTTCCGGCCGATCCGTTGACAGAAGCTGGCAACATCATCGATCACAGCCTCTTTTGCCCCCTGTTCGCCTTGACGTAACACCGTCAGCGGTGACTCGTTGAGAGTGCCCTGGAAATAGCGGCGTTTTAGTTCCCTGATCCAGGGGCCTGGCACGAGCTTCTGGGCTTTGAGTTGTTCGCTGTCGATCAGGAAGGCAGGCTGTTCGTTGATGCGGAAAATCAGCGAGGGGACCCGGTGGTCGCAGAGTTCGGCTTCAATCGACAGGTGCCGGTTGTGAAATATGGTTCGTGTGTCACGGAACTTTGTGCCGAGAGGTTTACAGCGGAACTGCTCGGGACCGCTCAGCTCGACAGAGATCACCTTATCCGGATGGATATCATGGACCCGGAAGCGACTCCAGTAGTCCTCGGCCAGATTCCAGTCGTAGCCGGCCAGGTGATGGATGATTTTTTCGCTCAGACCCGGCGGCCCGTAGAGGTCAATGGTTTTCCCCGCCGCATGCAGGTGGCGGATCAGCAGGTCGATCCCCATCAGATGGTCCATGTGACAGTGACTGATAAAGACGGCTTCGATATGTGTCAGGGTCCGTTTGGCCAAGTGATGCAGTTGGCCGCAATCGAACAGCAGGTTGGCGCCGGTTGGGCGGATTTTGAGCAGCAGCAGGGGGTCGTCGAACAAACCGGAGAGAAAGTATGGCTCCAGGTTGCGAAAAGGGAATCGAACACTCATCATCGGCCCCTTTCAATGACCGTTCAGTGCCGGACAGGACTAGAGGGCGTAGATCTCATGCGCCCACTTGACCGCTTCCATGTAGGCTTCGGCCAGTGGTTGTTCGTCGATGTCGAGTTGCTCCGACAAAGAGGTGACCTGCTCCCATTCACCCTTTTCGATGGCGACGATCAGCTCCAGGATGGTTTGCATGGTTCCAGGGGTTCCGGTCAGGGCGGCCTGGATATCCTCTTCAACGGTAATCTCCTGGAGGATTTCATCGATCGGCCGCGACATGATGACATCGAGCAATGAAAACAGGCCCATCAGGAACATGTCCGATTTGCGGCCGACCAGCCCGCAGGGTTCGGCCAGATGTTCACAGAATTTGGCCCGCACCAGTGAGCTGACCACCAGTTCTGCTGGTTTGTCATCGGCCATTGCCGAGATCGACAGCAGCGAGATCCAGGAACGGATTTCACGGATCCCGAGCAGCGACAGGGCCTGTAGAATGTTGGTGACTTTGTGGCGCAGGGCAAAGGCGGCGGAATTGATCAGTTTGAGCAGCTTGTAAGAGAGCGACACCTCGCTCTGGATGGTTTCCGCGAGCTTCTTGAACTCGACCTCTTCGGCGTGAATATCCTTCAGGATGCGCAGGAACTGCAGTTTGTTGGTCGGGATATCCTTACGCGAAACGATGACCGGTTTGGCAAAAAAGTAGCCTTGGAACAGCTGGTAGCCCATCTTTTTGGCCTGTTCATAGACTTCATGGGTCTCGACTTTTTCCGCCAGCATCCGGATGCCGCGCGGGATCATCATCTTGGCCAGGCGTTCCTGCTCTTCGACGTCACTTTCCAGAAAGTCGACCTTGATGATGTCGGCCATTTCCAGCAGCGGTTCATAATTGTCGTGGTAGACAAAATCATCGAGAGCAAGGATGTAGCCCTGTTTTTTCAGGCGTCGACAGGCTTCGATGACATCGCTATCCGGGGTGACATGTTCCAGCACCTCGACGACCGCCTGCTGCTTCGGCAGCACAGTCATGAAATCCTCAACCAGGACCTTGCGGGTACAGTTGATAAAAACCTTTGCCCCGCCGCTCATCTCGTTGAGTCCGAACAGCAGACTGCTGTTGGCGATGACACTGGCTGCGGCCTGGTCATGATCGTCGGCATCAAAATAATTGTGCAGGCCGGAACGGAAGAGCAACTCGTAGGCGTAGACTTTGCCTTTGTGATCAAAAATTGGTTGTCGGGCGATAAAGTGTTCCAAGGAAGGCTCCAAATTACATTTTTGTTCAGGGTAGATCCCCTGTTATCATATAAGCTTAATAATACCTCATTGGGAGAAAATGCAAAAGAAATTAATCTTTTAATTATTCTCCAAAGTTGACGGACAAGATTTGTTAAGCTAACCTGCTTGGTGATATTTATTGTAGATCTTGTCAACCCTATTCAATAAAGGTGGGTCAAATGAAAAAACTTATCCTGTTGATCGCAATCGTTGCTGTTTGTTCTGTTACTGCTGCCGTTGCTGTTCCCCCCGGTAAAACTCTCGATTTTACCAAGAGCTCAATGGGGAAGGTAGTCTTCTCCGGCCAGGTGCACAAGGATGCCGGGGTCAAGTGTATGGAGTGCCACAACAAGGACGTCTTCCCGAAAATGAAGTATGGGACTGTCGAAATCAAGATGGACGACATCTATGCTGGAAAATACTGTGGCGTCTGCCACAACGGCAAGCGGGCCTTTGAAGCAAAAGCCAACTGTAACCGCTGCCACGTGAAGTAATCCGCCAGATTCCGATTTTGAAAGCCGCTGCCGAGCATAGTGCAGCGGCTTTTTTTGTTGCTGGAATTGGCCTGTAATCTGCACCGGATAAATGAATTGCGAACAGACTTCAGAGGGGTCAATTCATGACAACTAGCGACGACCTTGAGCGTTTTAAGGAGCAGGCTGCTGAACGGCTGAGTCGGATTTATCCTTCCGGGCAGGTGAAAACAGTTCTGGATCAATTGCTTAGCGAGCTGCAGGTTTTTTTCGCGCCGGACGAGGGCGTGCCGGCCGGTCGTCTCTGGAACGAGCAGGACGTTATTCTGATCAGCTACGGGGATTCGATCTGTGCCGATCAGCAATTACCGCTACAGAGCTTGTGCTCATTTCTTGAACAGCATTTAACCGGCTTGATCAGTATCGTTCATCTGCTGCCTTTTTTTCCGTTCAGTTCGGATGACGGTTTTGCTGTTATCGATTATCTGCAGGTCAATCCTGAGTTGGGGGACTGGTCGCAGGTGACTGAATTGAACCGGAACTTTGACCTGATGGTCGATCTGGTCATCAATCATGTCTCCAGCCAGCACCGCTGGTTTCAGCAGTTCCTCCGCGCTGAAGAACCGGGCCACAACTATTTTGTTTCCCCGCCAGAAGCCGCTGACCTGAGTCATGTGGTGCGGCCGCGCCAGTCGCCACTCCTCACTGAAGTGGAAACGGATGCCGGACCGGCCAAGGTCTGGACAACATTCAGCGCCGATCAGGTTGATGTCGATTTTTCTAACCCGGATGTGCTGCTCGAATATGTCAGGATTCTGCTCTTTTACCTGCGGCAGGGGGCGCGTTTTGTGCGGCTCGATGCGGTCGCCTTTCTCTGGAAGGAGTGGGGCACCGGTTGCCTCAACCTGCCGCAGACCCATGAAATCGTCAAGCTGCTGCGTGATCTGCTCGGCACGGTGGCGCCCAAGACGGTACTGCTGACCGAAACCAACCTGCCGCACCATCAGAATTTGAGCTATTTCGGCGACAGCGACGAGGCGCACATGATTTACCAGTTCAGCCTGGCGCCCTTGCTGCTGCACGGCCTGTATCGCGGCACCAGCCAGTACCTCTGTGAATGGGCGCGCACCCGGTGTAGCACGCCACCCGGCTGCACCTTCCTCAACTTCACCGCCTCCCACGACGGAGTCGGCATGCGGCCGCTGGAAGGCTTGCTGCCGCAGGGAGAGATCGATCTGCTGCTGAAAGGGATGGAGAAGTTCGGCGGCATGGTCAGCTACAAGGCCAACGAAGATGGCAGCAAAAGCCCGTATGAAATCAACGTCGGCTACTTCGATGCCCTCAAGGGGACTTGGCTGGGGGATGACTGCTGGCAGCTCGCCCGCTTCCTGCTGGCGCAGACCTTAATGATCGGTTTGCGTGGTATCCCGGCGCTCTACATTCACAGCTTGCTGGCGACGCCGAACTATCATGAGGGCGTCGAGCAGACTGGCCGCGCCCGGAGCATCAACCGGCGCCGCTGGCAGCGTGAGGAACTGGATGAATTGCTGGCAGATGTGCAGTCGGACCAGGCGCTGGTGTTTGGCGAACTCCGGCGGCGGATAAAGATCCGTCGCGAACAGCCGGCCTTCCACCCGGATGCACGGCAGGAGGTGCTGCACTTGGGAGAGCACCTGTTCGGCTTCTGGCGGGTCAGCCTGGATGGCGAGCAGCGGCTCTTTGCTGTCCATAATCTGACGGATCAGGAGCGCAGCCTGTATCTGGATGGTGCGCTCGACGGGCAATTTGAGGGGCGCTGGGTTGGTCTGCTGACCGGGGAAGTGGTGACCAGCCAGCGGGCGGTGATTGAGTTGCCGCCTTATCATGTGTTGTGGTTGGTGCAGGAGGGGTGAGTTGTTATTGGTAAAACCGTCGGGTCGCGGCCCGACAGCCGCCTTACTCTTTTGTCACGCCACAAAAGAGTAAGCAGAAAAAGGCACCCGAACTCCTTGCCCGCCTCTGGCGGGTTCCCTTCGCTTCGTTCCGTTTTGCAGCTCGGAAAAAAACTCGCCTGCGGCTCAAACATTTTTCCTCGAATTCCTGCAAAACTCCACTGCTCTCCGGCGGCGTCACACGGGAGGGAACTGCTAATGCTTTTGACTTTCTTTTCCCCTTTGGCTTCCGCCGGAGTGGAGTAAGCGCTTCGGGAGGTTTGCCGCGAGGTTAAGCGAAGCGCATGGGAGCGGCCCCGAAGCGCTTGTGGAACGGAGGTTCCCGCGCAGCGGGCGGAACCAGTGGGGCGGCCTCTTTTGGTTACTTTTCTGGGCCGCGCCAGAAAAGTAACTCGTCTGGCGGGACGCGACCCGCCGGTTTTAAAGATTTATGGTTTCCTCGAACGAAACTTACTTATTATCCTCCTCCACCGCCTCATAAATATGATCCAGAATATCCGGAATCGCACTGATCACCCGGTTCCAACTCGGCATAAAGGGTGTTTCCATCGGATTGGAGAGGAACACCTCACCGGCGCGCATAATGTTCTCGGCGAACAGTTCCACCGCCTTTTCCTCCTTATGCCGATCAATAGACAATCCGTTCATCAGCGCATCATTATAAAAACGTTCTACAAAATCGAGCGCCTCACGGAAATAGGTCGCCTTGATGGTCCGGAAAGTCTCCAAAGAAAAGACCCCACCCTGGGTGGCCAGTTTGCGGATCACCGCCTTGGTGATGTCGGTACTCATGCGTGACAGGCCGCCTTGCGGGTTGTCAGCCGACATATCCTGATGCTTGTGGTCATAAACGTCGGCGATATCGACCTGGCAGACGCGGCTGTTGGAGTAGTTGCGGTACATCTCCGAAAGCAGGCCGATCTCCAGGCCCCAGTCACTGGGGATGCGCAGGTCATTCAAGACATCGACTCGCATTGAGAATTCGCCTGCCAAAGCATAACGAAAGCTGTCGAGGTATTCGAGATAGTCGGAATGACCGACCACCTTCTGCAGGGACCGCAGCAGCGGGGTGACCAGCAGGCGGCAGACCCGGCCATTGAGGCTGTCGTTGGCAATCCTGGAATAATAACCTTTGCAAAATTGATAGTTAAAGGCCGGGTTAGCGACCGGATAGATCAGTCGCGCCAGCATCTCCCGTTTATAGGTGACAATATCGCAGTCGTGCAGCGCCACCGCTTTGCTGCGCCCGGAAGCGAGCACGTAGCCGAAGCAGTACCAGACGTTGCGGCCCTTGCCCATCTCGGTCGGGGCCAACCCCTTCTCCTTGAGCATTTTATCCACGGCGAGCAGGCGCGGGCCATCGTTCCAGAGGATCCGGTGCTCCTGCGGCAGGCGGCCGAAATAGTCCTTGGCGTAATTGAACTGACCTTCGTCAGCACGATCCAGGCCGATGACGATCTCGCGCAGGTAGGGTGCCTCCTTCAAATCATCCAGGATCGGCCCGAGCGCCGGGCCTTCCAGTTCGGAAAAGAGCGATGGCAGCACCAGGCTCATCGGCCGCCGTCCGGAGAATTTCTGCAGCTCGCTTTCCAACTCCTCAAGCGGGCGGTCGGTCAGATTATGTAACGTGGTGATGACGCCATTCTGGAAAAAATCAGCCATGGGTTACTCCTTGTTATGTTGTTTCAGGATTTCAAGAACGGTCTGATTCCAGCCGCTTGGACCCTGATCTTGCGCGTGAATGATGGTGACCTTAGCTGGTTTGGGAGACCGGCCACTTGCTGATGGGATGACGACGGCCAGATCGGCGGCTTCCAACATCGATTGATCGTTCGGCCCGTCGCCGAGGGCGATGCTGTACCAGCCAGCCGCTGGCTGGTTTTGTGATGGATAGTGAGCGAGCAGCCAACGCAGGGCCTTGCCTTTGTCGGCGGAGGCGCTTAAGACATGATAGAAACGGCCGCCGCACAGCAATTGCAGGTCATGTTCGGCCAGATCAGCGCGGAATGTCTCCAGAGCCTCCTGGCAGTCATCCCAGCGGATCGGTTCCGAGCAGAGTCGTTGTTTGGCAAGTATTGCAGCAGCTTCTGGTAAACCGGTCTCTTGCTGCACTTCGGCGACGGAAAAATCGCGAAAACCCTTAAAACGATACCTCTTTGCATCGCGCAGCCGGTGCACCAGATTTATCAGCTCCGCATAAGGTTTGCCAAAAAAATAGGCAGAAGGTTCGGCATCCGGCAGAATAACCCCAGCCCCGTTTTCAACGATATAGGGGGTGGTCAGCGCCAGCTCCTGATGCAGGTGGGAGACTTCTGCGGCGGTTTTACTGGTGCAGAGGATCAGCGGGATCTGCTGTGCCTGCAGCTGTTGCAGCGCGGAACGGGCGGCCTGCCAGCTGTAGCTGTGGTGATCGAGCAGGGTCCCGTCGAGGTCGGTAAAGATGATCAGTTGCGGTCGTTGCACAGTAAGTCTCCTACGGCGTTGTAGGTCCGTTGGAGAAGTGATTGTGCAAGGCAGGTGCCAGTTAGCGGAACTGGAGCTTGGTGACCCGTTGTTGCTGGTTGAGGCAGAGGATCAGGTCCGAGTTTTGCGGCAGGGTTTGTAGTTGATGTTTGGTCAATCGCTCATAGTGCATGATGAAGCGTTGCAGGGCGACTTCCCCCATCACCCCGGCACCACTCTGTTTCGCCGCCAGTTGCTGTTCCTGCCGCTTGCGCCAGTAGTAGACCATCTCCCAGCTGGGGATCTTCAGCATCAGCTGCAGGTCGATCAGCGAGTACAGCTCGTGATAGGGGCCTTTCAGCTGGCCGTTGACGTAGCGTCGCCAGCTGCCATCGGCATCCTCTTTCTCTTCCAGGCTGTTGATCGGCCCCCGCAGCGCAGTTTCCTCTTGCGGGGTTGCACCGACACACCAGCCCTCGAACAGGATCAGGTCAACCGGGGCGGTGACGAAATCCCAATCGGCAGCCGGCAGCCGGTCGTCGAGTGCTTTGCTGAAACGCGGGATTTCGATTTCGTCGCCTGCTTGTGCCTGTTTCAGGCTGTTGAGCAGGCGCAGGCCGAGCGGGATATCATGCGTGCCGGGGACACCGCGGGTCGCCAGCAGGGGGTGGACCTCTTTAGCAAGCAGCTGGCGGGCTGCTAGCGGCAGGTAGAGGTCGTCGATCGAGATGATACAGGCGTGGCAGTCAAAGGCTGCTGCGAGGATCCATTTCAACAGCTCGCAGAGGGTCGACTTGCCGCTACCCTGCGAGCCGTTCAGACCAACCAGTAGGGGCGTTTCGGCGCGGCGTTGCTGGTTCAACCAGGCTGCCAGCGGCAGGTATAAACGGGGTAGCTCTGCAGACAGCTCTGCCGGCAGTTGACTCAAGGCCAGCTGGCCGCCGAAAATCGGCTGGAGAAAATCGAGCAGCTCGGCTTCTTCGGGTGCAGAAAGTGGATTAGCATCGGCCGGCCAGAGATCGATAGTGGACATCTTGACTCCTTGCATCTGGGTAACTTTGTTATAGCCCGATGCGCAAGTTGTGCCAAGATTTATTGCTGTGACGTTTGATGCGCGGAGTAAAGATTTACCGGTCCCAGACTTCATTCTCCAGGTTGGTGATCCGCTCATTGGCCTGAAACAGCTGATGCTCAAGATTCTGGATTTTTAGCCGCATCTCCGAGATGAGCGCGGCCTGCTCATTGTAGGCCCGCAGGATTTCCGCCGGGATCTCGTTGTTGATGTAGATGGTTTGTGGGTGGTCTTTGGTGTCGCTATCGTTTTGCGCAAATGCCGATAGGGGAAAAAGCAGGAGGGTAATAATTACGACAACAAGTCTCATGGGTTTTCCTTTTGCTTCTGTTTCGATCTTCTCCATCGCACGCTTAGATTGCCAGTATCGGCAACTGCGCGCGTTCCTATTCTCTGACAATGACCGCGATCGATTCGTTACTGTACAAAATGCCCATGTTGATAGACCCTGGGTGTGTTTCACGGCCAATGAGCAGAAAAGCACTGTCGTTATTTTCAAGTCCGCCGAAAGGAGGAGAGCCGGTGCTTGCTTTCAGGTCGCTGGCAGTCATTTGGTAAACAGATTTGCCAGGTTTTATTTGCTGATAATAGTAGTGTGACCTAGGTGACTCCAGAACATGGAAAATGACGAGTTTTGCCTCTTCAGGAATTTTGTAACCTTCCAAGTTGACGCGATACTCGGTACTGGGCTTTATAACAACATGCCCCGCTTTGTGGACTTCTGACATTTTTATTTCCACCCCATCATCTGCTATGGCGAGTGAGTGGAGCAATAGAAAGAGTAGAATAAAGATAATTTTCTTCATTGTGTTTTTCGTCCGGTTCATTTGTTTTTTTGAAATTTTTTGATTTCTTTATCAACTTTTATTTGTTCTTTTTCTGTCAAGGTCTCATACCCTCTCGGGAATGGCCACCCGTACCCCCAACGAAATGAGGTTGGCAAATAGGGGTTACCACCAACACGTACTCCCGCAAGCATTAATTTTGCGATCTCCGGCTCACCGACTTTGATCACACATTTCTTGAGCGCTTGATCTGCTATTATTCTTTGTTCCTCAGTTCCGCCGGCCCAATAAGCTTTGTCATGTTCAATGCAGCAATCTCGCCAGAGATTTCTTTGGGCGATTGTGCCGTCAGGAAAAGAACTGCAACCGTCCGACTTGAACGGAGCTAACTCGCCTGCGTTTACACTGCTGCAGATAAAGGTAAATAACAAAATTGAGAGTGCATATTTCATATTTTGACTTCCGCGTTGACATTAATTGTTATGCAGAAATTTAGTCTTCGTAGATCATAGCAACTCCAAAACCGATGAAAGCTGCACCCGTTAATTTATTGAAAAAAATCATAGTTTTTTCTTTAGCTAAGTAAGCTGAAACCAGGGAGGACAAGAGGGCATAGCCTGTTAAGATGAAGAATGAAATTCCTTCGATGGTCATGATCAGGGTGAGGAATTGCGGAATAAATGTCCTGGATGGATCAATGAATTGAGGGAATAGCGCGGTGAAGAATGCTATCGCCTTCGGGTTGCTGATGCCAACTCCAAATCCCTCCTTAAACACCGCAGCAAACTCTCTTTTGTTTTTGCCTTGAATCTGGTGCTGCTTGTCTTCTTTTACCTGTGGTGTCCACCACACTTTTGCCCCAAGATAGACTAGATAAATACACCCCAAAATCTTTAATGTGACAAACAGGCTCGTAGAGGCAAGGATGAGAGCGCCGAGTCCGAGAGCAGAAAGAGAAGCCAAAATAATCATGGCCGTGAAATTACCGAAAATATTTGCAATCGCTGCTTTGTAGCCATACCTGAGGCTGTTTTTTATCGTCAGAACAACTGCAGGTCCGGGGATGGCGGTGACGGTAATCGCCAAGGTGACATAAATAAGGTAATCGTTAATCATTTGATATCTTTATGCTATAGGGTTCTGACAAGGGGCTGGCGAAATGCCGGCCACGTTAGGAGGCCGCTTGTTGGAAAAGTCGGCTGCCGCTTCCGTCCTATTTGCTGAGCAACTTGCGCATGATTGCCAGTGCGGCGCGACGGCCATCGGCGGCTGCAGTGACCACCAGGTCTGCACCGCGGTAACAGTCGCCACCGGAATAGATGTTCGGATTGCTGGTGACGCAGGTCCCAGGGTCGATCTGTACCTGGCCCCACTTGTCGCACTCGACCCCGGCGTCGAGCAGGCCGGGCATCGCTTCCATATCGAAGCCGAGGGCCAGTATGATCACGTCAGCCGGCACGCAGTGTGCAGTATCGGGGATGACCTCGACCCGTTGGCGGCCGTCATCAGCAGGTTCGCCCATGCGGGTTTTTTCCACTTCAACACAGGCTTGATGGTCCGGGCGCTGGTAGATACGGCGTGGGCTGATATTGAAGCAGAATTCGACCCCTTCTTCGACCGCGTTGTGATATTCCTTGCGGCTGCCCGGCATGTTGGCCATGTCGCGCCGGTAGAGACAGGAAACATTGCTGGCACCGTCACGCATAGCGGTGCGCAGGCAGTCCATGGCGGTATCTCCGCCGCCGATGACGACCACCCGCTTGTCTTTCATATCGTATTTGCTGTTGACCTCTTTACCGAAGATCTGATGCTGCTTGACGGTCAGATAGTCCATGGCCAACATGACCTGAGGCAGGTCTTCCCCCTCCATGCCACTCTGTTTGCCTTTGGTGGCGCCGATGCCGACAAAAACGGCAGAGTATTCGTTGAGCAGATCGTTCAGGGCAATGTCTTCGCCGACACTATGCTGCAGGTGCAGGACGAGGCCGGCGTTGCGCAGCAGCTTGAAGCGGTGGTCGACAATCTCTTTATCCAGCTTGAAGCCGGGGATGCCGTAAGTCAGCAGGCCGCCGGGACGTTCAGCCCGTTCGTACATGGTGACGCCGATTCCGGCGCGCAGCAAAAAGTGGGCGCAGGAGATGCCGGCCGGACCGGAGCCGACCACGGCCACCTTCTGTTCGTGGCGGATGCCGGGGAAGGGCAGCTGCAGTCCGGCTTCGAAGCCCAGGTCGGTGATCGAGGCTTCGATGGCACCGATAGTGATGGCGCCGTGGCCGTCGTCGAGGGTGCAGGCCCCTTCGCAGAGGTGACCCTGCGGGCAGATCCGACCGAGAATCTCCGGGAAGGGGGAACTTTCATTCGACAGGTAGAAAGCCCGCTCCAGATCACGGGCGGAAATCGCCTCCAGCCACTGGGGGATATGATTCTGCAACGGACAGCCGATGGTGGTGCAGAAGGGATCGCCGCACTGCACGCAACGCTCCGCCTGTTTGCGCACCTGGCTGTTGTCGAACAGCTGGTAGATTTCATCAAAGGTCTTCAGGCGCTCGGTGGTTTCAACTTTATCCGGATCGCGGCGGCTGGTATTTATAAAATTCTGCATAATTGGAAGTTCCTGTTTACTAAAATCAATAGTTCGCGAACTTTTGTATCCTATTAATGGGAAATTACCCGTTAATCCCCTTCTTTCGGGTTCAGTGGGGCTTTCATGTCCTTCGGCGTCACCATCCAGAAGTAAGCCAGTTCTTCGCGGAAATCGTCCAGTATTCCTCTTGCTTTCGGACTGCGGGTCCGGTTGTGGAAGCTGGTCAGAATCTTCTTTAGATAGAGCTTCCCTTCGTTGTCATCATCGACATCAATCCGCCGGGCGATGACTAGCTCCTGGTTGAGACGGTCGATAAACTTCTTATTTCGATCATAAACGAATGCCACGCCGCCGGTCATCCCGGCGCCGAAGTTGATACCGGTTTCGCCGAGGACCACTACGGTGCCGCCGGTCATGTATTCACAGGCATGATCGCCGGTCCCTTCGACCACAGCCAAAGCCCCGGAGTTGCGGACGGCAAAGCGTTCACCGGCAGTTCCGGAGACGAACAGCTTGCCACCGGTCGCCCCGTAAAGACAGGTGTTGCCCACCGCCGAGGCTCCTTCCTGGTAGATGGCCGGGGTGATGATGATGCGACCGGAGTGCATCCCTTTGCCGACGTAGTCGTTCCCGACGCCGTTGAGGAAGATGTTGACGCCACCGGCGAGGAAAGCACCGAGCGACTGGCCGGCAACCCCCTTCAGCTTAATCGTGATCGCTTCTTTCGGCAGGCCGCTGTCGCCGTAGTAGCGGGCGATGACTCCGCTGATCAGGGCGCCGAAGCTGCGATTGGTGTTCATGATGTTGCGCTCGACGACGATCTCTTCCTTCGGCTGTTTGATCACCGGGTAGACCTCTTCGAGAACCTTCTTCTCAAAGGCGTTGTCATCGAATGGCGGGTTTGGTTTCTGTTTTGTGTTGCTCCCTTCGACCTGCTGCAGCAGGCTCGAGAAGTCGAATTTCTGCAGGAACGGGTCATCGATCTGGCGAAGCAGATCGGTGCGGCCGATGATCTCATCAAGGCTCCGGAAGCCAAGTTCGGCAAGGATCTCGCGGATATCTTCAGCGACGTTCTGCAGGTAGCAGACCACCTTCTGCACGGTACCGATGTAGTGGGCGCGCAGGTTGTCGTCCTGGGTGGCGATGCCGACGGTGCAGCGGTTCAGGTGGCAGACCCGCAGGATTTTGCAGCCGAGGATGACCAGCAGCGGGGTGCCGAAACCGAACACTTCAGCGCCCATGAGCGCCGCCTTGACCACGTCGCGACCGGTCTTCAGGCCGCCGTCGGTCTGCAGGGTGACCAGCTCGCGCAGGTTGTTTGCTTTCAGACTTAAATGCGCTTCGGTCAGGCCCAACTCCCAGGGGTTGCCAGCCGACTTGATCGAACTGAAGGGCGCGGCCCCGGTGCCACCGTCGCCGCCGGAGATAATGATCTTGTCGGCATAGGCCTTGGCAACGCCGGCGGCGATGGTGCCGACGCCTTGGGAGGAGACCAGTTTGACACTGATGACCGCCTCCGGGTTGACCTGCTTCAGATCAAATATCAGCTGGGCCAGGTCTTCGATTGAATAGATATCGTGGTGCGGCGGTGGTGAAATCAGGGTGACACCGGGCACGGTGAAGCGCAGGGTGGCAATCAGCGGCGTGACCTTCTCGCCGGGCAGCTGGCCACCTTCTCCCGGCTTGGCGCCTTGCGCCAGCTTGATCTGGATCTCTTCGGCGCTGCGCAGATAACCGGGGGTGACGCCGAAACGGCCGGAAGCGATCTGCTTGATCTTGCTGTTTTTCAAGGTCCCGAAGCGGGCGGCGTCCTCGCCCCCTTCGCCGCAGTTGGAGGCGCCGCCGATCAGGTTCATCGCCTCGGCCAGGGCTTCGTGCGCCTCGGGCGAGAGGGCACCGAGAGACATGGCCGCCGAATCGAACCGGCGGGTGATCGATTCAGCCGGTTCCACCTCGTCGATCGAAATCGACGGATGTGGGCTGTTGAAATCGAGAGCGTCACGGATGAACTTGACGCCCCGGCCATCAAGCAGCTCGCGGAATTTCAGATACTCATCGCGAGTCCGCTTCTCGGCGAAGCGATGCATCTGGGTGACCACCTGAGAGCTGAAGTCGTGGTACTCGAAGCCTGGGTTGTCGCGGTAGAAACCACCGATTTCCAGCGGATAGACTGGGATCATGTAGTTTTCAACGAACACCTTGCGGTGGACTTTGTCAATCCGCTCTTCCAGATCGGCAAAACTGAGTCCGGGCAGCAGTGCCGGCGAGCCTTTGAAGCAGGACTCAACCAGCTCTTCGCTTAAGCCGATGGCGTCGAACAGCGCCGCGTTGCGGTAGCTGGTGACGGTGCTGATGCCCATCTTAGACATGACCTTGAGTATCCCTTTGGTGAGGGCATCGTAAAGGTTTTTCAGGGCTAAGCGGAGCTCTTTGGGCTGGGCGCCCTGTTTTTCACACAGCTCCATGCCGGTGGCATAGAGCAGCCAGGGGTAGATGGCGACCGCGCCGTAGCCGATCAGGACGCAGGCGGAGTGGGGTTCGAGGACTTCTGCGGTGCAGGCGACGATGGTGACGTTATGGCGCAGCTTGGCCTTGAAAAGTTGCTGATTGATGTGGCCAATGGCCATCGCCATCGGAATCAGTTTCTGTTCTTTGCTGAGGCTGCGGTCGTCGAGAATGACAATGCCAACCGCATATTCGCGGACCGCGCAGACCACCTGTTCGCCAAGGGCGTGAAGGGAATCCTGCAGGTTGTTGCTAAAGCAGGTGCTGAAGGTCGCATGTTTGTAGCAGGCTTCAAAGCGCGGTTTGTCAGGATCGCCGAAGGAGAGTAGCGCCTGGAAGATGTCGTAGGAGAGGATCGGCGAGATGCTTTTCAGTCGCTTAGCGCGCTCCTTGGTTTCGACCAGCGGGTTGCCGATGCCGCCGAAGCCGATGGTGGTCGACATGACCGCTTTTTCCCGCAACGGATCGATCGGCGGATTGGTGACCTGGGCGAATTTCTGCTTAAAGAAATCGCAGAAACTGCGCTGCTGGTCGGAGAAAGCGGCGAGCGGGCAGTCATCGCCCATTGAGCCGACCGGCTCCTTTCCCTCTTCCAGCATCGGCCGGATGACCAGGTCGACCACTTCGCTGGTCACGTTGTGGTAGCGTTGCAGGCTGGCCAAGTCCTGGTAGCGGTAGTCGGACAGATCCTCGAACTGACGCTCGATGAACTCTTGCAGGTAGTGGGTGTGCTCGGTCAGCCACTGGTTGTAGGGGCGTGACTCCATCAGGTAACGATCGATATCGCGGGTGTAGAAGACCTTGCCCTGATTCAGGTCGGCGGCGATCATCTCGCCACTCTGCAGCCGGCCCCGTTCGCGAATTTTCTCTGGCGGGGTGCCGAGGACACCATACTCGCTGGTGACCAGCAACCGGTCATCGGTGGTGATGACATACTTGGCCGGGCGCAGACCGTTGCGGTCGAGAACGCAGCCGATGTAACGGCCGTTGGTCAAACTGACCGCGGCCGGCCCATCCCAGGGTTCGAAGGCGGCGGAACTGTACTCGTAGAAGGCGCGCAGCTTCGCCGGCATGTTGGCGACGTTGTGCCGCGCCGGCGGGATCAGTGAGCGGATCGCTTTGAAAAAATCGACCCCGTTGGCTAGCAGGAACTCGACCATGTTGTCGAGGTTGGCACTGTCGCTGACACCGGATTCCAGCAGCGGCAGCATCCGCTCTAGCTCTTCTCTGGAAAAGACCGGGCTTTGTGCCTCGGTAAACTTGTTCATCGCTTTAAAGCGGTTGCCCTGGATCGAGTTGATTTCGCCGTTGTGGGCAATCACCCGCAGCGGTTGAGCCAGCTTCCACTGGGGCAGGGTGTTGGTGGAAAACCGCTGGTGGAACATGGCGAACGTGATTTCAAAGCCCGGATCCTGCAGGTCCGGATAGAGCTTGGCGATGTAATGCGGCATCACCAGCCCTTTGTAGGAAATCAGCGAACGGGAGAAGCTGGGAATGTAAAAGGCTGGATCGCTGGCCAGCTGCCGTTCCACCTCTTTACGGGTCAGATAAATCAGGGCATCGAAGCGGCGGGTGGCGATCAGCGCCGCCGGGATGACAAACACCTGAACGATCTTCGGCAGCATCGAGATGGCATATTCGCCGAGAGCATCGGTATTCAACGGAACTTCGCGGACCAGCAGGACGTTGAGGTCGTTCTTCTCACACTGTTCGCGAAATATGTTCAGCTGTGACTCTTCATCACTTAGAAACAGGGTGGCAACGGCGAACTGTTCGGGCAGTGAGAGGCCCTGTTGGTCGGCCACTTTGCGCATGAAAGCGACCGGCATCGAACAGAGCAGGCCACTGCCGTCTCCGGTTTTGCCGTCGGCAGAAACGGCACCGCGGTGCATCATCCGGCTGAGCGCCTGAATGGCGTCCTGCAGCAGTTGATGGCTGGGGATGTTGCGGATCTGGGCCAACAGGCCGAAGCCACAGTTATCTTTAAACTGTTCGGCAAGATTCATGAAACGTGTCCTTTTAGCTTTGTTTAGGCATTGCAGATTTTCAGGTAAGGGCGAGACGGTACCTGATTTCATCACTAAACGCAAAGATACTCACAAAGTATACAATATTATCGGCAGTTTCTGCGAGACGGGAGCAAGAAAAAAGGGCAAACTCGCCAGGAGCCGCCCTTTTGTAGAATGGGTATTTTTATTGATCAAATTTATTGATTCTGCTGATCGTTGTTCTCGTCTTCCACTTTTTGTGGCGGCGGTGCACCGAGCCAGGCCGTGAGGATTTTCATTACACAATAAAGCAGACCGCAGGCCAACAGGATCTGAGATATGGCAATTGAGCTGCCGTAAGTCGCGTGACGGACGATGGCCTGACCGAGGGTGATAATGAAAATTGAGCCGATGATAAGACTGATCGATATCTGTGACATAAGGCCCCCTTCCCTGGTGCCGGCG
Source organism: uncultured Desulfuromonadales bacterium (assembly GCA_945787295.1). Next base: position 10,307 of record CALZHQ010000011.1, on the reverse strand, counting down.
ATAACTTAGAGATGATATAATAGTATGAGCAGGGATTAATTATCAATAATAATTTGCTTACTTTAATTTTAAAGTGGTAGGTCTCTATGGATATTGAAGTATTGCAGTTTGATGAACGGGTCGGCATGGGGACTTTTTATCCCTGGTTGGCCGGAATGGGCTTTCAGATTAAGACCTGGCGTTGTGATTTGCAGCAATTGCCAGCGGCCGGTGGCCGGAGTCCTGTTCTGCTGCTCGGTGGCTATATGGGGGTCAACGAACGGGAGCGACTGACCTATTTAGAGTCGGCGGCGGGCTGGGTGGCCGGAGAAGTTCGACGCGGGCGACCACTGCTGGCGATCTGCTTAGGTGCACAGCTTATGGCCCATGCTTTGGGGGCTGAAGTTCACAGTCAAAGGCGGCAGGAAAAAGGGATCCGGCAGGTTGTCGTCACCGATGCCGGCGCCAGCGATCCGCTCTTAACCGGACTGCCGAATCCCTTTGTCAGTTTCGAGTGGCACAATGACAGTTTTGAACTACCGGCAGGGAGTACCCATCTGGCACAAACAGAGGTCTGTGTGGGGCAGGCATTCCGTTTTGAAAATGCTTGGGGGGTGCAGTTCCATCCCGAAGTCAACGAACGGATTGTTGCTGAATGGTCTGAACGGACCGGCGCCGAAGAGGAGCTTCTGCAGGTTTACCGGCAACACCAGTCCACGTATCTTGCACATTCAAAGCGGTTGCTGGAAAATTTTGTCCGGGCGGTTCAGGCCGCACACTGATGGCTAATCATTGAGACATTTCTGCAGAGCTTGCTGCAGCGTGGAAAGCTGATAAGGTTTTTTTAAAAATCCGCAAACCCCTTTGCCGACAAACTTCTGTGACACGTCCTGCTCATTGTAGCCACTGCTCATGATGACCCTGACCTTGGGATCGACCCGGCGCAATTCCCGGTAGGCTTGCTCTCCATCCATATGCGGCATAGTTAAATCCATCAGCACAAGTTGGATGTCGGCGGGCGCGGCCTTGAATTTTTCCAGGGCCTCGCGGCCATCTTTGGCAATAATCACATTAAAGCCGAATTCTTCAAGCATCTCCCGGCCTATGCTGCGCACCGTTTCGTCATCATCAACCAGCATGACCGTTCCCGTGCCCTGTAGTCGTTCGGCCTGCTGATCGTCGTCGACCAGGACGGCCGGTTTCGAGGCTGCCGGCAACAGCACCTTGAAGGTCGTCCCTTTGCCGATTTCGCTGTAGACTTTGATCGCCCCTTGATGGCCGCGAACAATCCCCAGCACGGCGGCCATGCCGAGGCCGCGACCGGTGAACTTGGTGCTGAAGAAAGGCTCGAAAATCCGGTTGATCGTCTTTTTGTCCATTCCGCTGCCAGTGTCGGCAACTTCAAGATAGACATACTTCCCGGCCGGCAGCTTTTCAGCGAGCCAGGAGTCCTGCAGGTAGCTCTGGTCGCAGTCCATCACACCGGTGGTGATGACGATAACACCGCTTTTGTCGCCAATCGCATCGGAGGCATTGATGACCAGGTTGAGGATGATTTGGCGCATCTGGGTTGCATCCGCTTCGACGCTTGGCAGAACCGGGGCGAACTCATAGCGCAAGGCGGCCTTCTTGCTGATGGAAACGGACAGCATCTGCTGCATTTCATCGATAATTTTCGACAGGTCAAGCGGTTCGACGACGAACTTGCCCTTGCCCGAATAGGCCAGCATCTGATTGGCCAGATCGGCCGCTTTGTTAGCGGCGTTTTTGATCTGTTTGAGATTGTCTTTAGCCGGAGATTCCGCCGCCAGCCGGCGCAGGGCCAACTCGCAATGCCCGAGGACCGCCATCAGGATGTTGTTGAAATCGTGGGCGATACCTCCGGCCAGTACACCGAGGCTTTCCAGCTTTTGCGCATGGAGGATTTGTTCTTCGAGGCGCTGCTGTTCCTGCTGCATTTTTACCCGTGCCGTTATGTCTGTGGCGACGATGGCAAATTGTTTGGCCGCTGGGGAGTAGGCGACAACGTCGAAGTGACGATCCTGCGCTGCAGAGTAGTTCTCGAAATGGGCCGGTTCGCCGGTCAGAGCGACCTTGCCGTAGTTTTCAATCCAGAGAGATTCGGTATCCGGCAATAGCTCATGCACCCGCTTGCCGATGATCTCCTTGGCCGGCCGGCCGAGCAGCGCCTCATAGGCGGCATTGACCTCCAGGAAACGATAATCGACCGGTTTCCCCGAATCATCGCAGATGATTTCGTGCAGGGCCATCGGCTGAACCATCGATTCGATCAGGTTGCGATAGCGTTTTTCGCTCTGGATCAAGTCGCTGTTAGCCTGAACCAGTTCTGCTGTTTTGTTTCTGACCTGGCCTTTAAGCAGCAGGCTCAGGCCCAGAAGAATCAAGGCCGCGGCGGCGGCGGCAGTCAGACTGAGCAGCAGCCATTTAGGGATAAGACTGCTCTGAGCAGTCTGGTTCCCCATCCAGAAGTTCAGCTGCTGGTAGTAGTAGGAGTTTTTGTCCTGTTTCCAACTGGTCAGGTAGGAATCTATCTGTTTGAGCAGTTGCGCATGCTTGCCCTTTTGGGTGGCGTAATAGATTGGGAACGGGGAGAATTGAATCGAACTGGGCACCAGATCGTATTCGTCTGCATGGCGCAGGCCGAAATGCTGCGGAGCAACACCGGCGACCACCGTACCATTCTGTATGGCAGCAAAAACATCCGTCAGGTTGGGGAAGACGGAATAGCTGCAGTCGATTTCGAGATTTTCAGCCATCTTCTGAAAATTCCTGGCATTGATGTCTTTATTCATGATGGCAACTCGTTGGCCGGACAAGTCAACCATTTCCTTAATTTGCCCATCCGGTCTGACAAACAGCTGTCCCCAGATTTCCATCACCGGTTCGTGGGTATAATCCATGACCTCGGCACGTTCCGGAGTGTAGGCAACCGAAACTATCAGGTCTATTTTGCCGCTCTGCAGACCTTCGAGACCTTCTCCCCAGCTGACCGGGATGAAAACCAGTGCTCGGTTCTCCTGTTGAAAAATCTGCCTGAGCAGAGAGGGATGAAAGCCTTGGGCGTTGCCTTTTTCGTCGAAGAAATTGATCGGCTCGAGGGGGAAAATGCCGACTTTGATTGGTCTGCTGGAGTTTTGCTGCTCCGCCAGCAGTGGACAAGCCACGGCGATAAGCAGGAGCAGGGTCAGGTAAATAATGCGGGGCATAATTTCCCTCTGGGTCTTAAAACCATGATTGCCGGGCTGAAAACGGCTTGATTGGCATAGCAGGTTTAGCTTGGTTGTTGCTTGGAATAACTCAGCAAGTATAAACCAAGATTTGTCTATTTGTTGAAGAATGCTAAGAAATTTGTTTATGGACACAGCTGTGGTGGCAGCAAGAGGCAGTGTCAGGGGGGCATAGTTCTTGTCGTTCAGAAATTCAAGAAATCAGCCAGCTGTAAAAGAGGTACATCAAAGTGGCTACTCCAAGCAGAGTTGAGATAAGAATGTAGTAGGCGAAAAGTTCCATGCGACCGTAAGCTTCTTCATCGTAGCGTTTCGTTGTACGCATAGTCATTCCCCTTTCGATTTACTGCTCATTTCCCTACAGTGTAATGCTTACTTGATAGGTAATCAATAGGGGGAGGGATTCATTTTTAATGGTAGGAAATGCCTACTTGAGGTCAGGTTAATCTGATTTACGCCCTAGGCGCTGGCAAAGCAGCCCGATAACAATCAAAACCAGGCCAACAAAGGTGGACGAAAGGATGGTTTCGCCGAGCAGGAAATAGATAAAGAGCAGAGACAGAAAGGGGGAGATGAAGATCAGATTGCTGATCCGGGCGGTATTTTCGGTTTTTTTCAGGGCCAGCAGCCAGAGCACAAAGCAGGCACCCATCTCAAACGTACCGACATAGGCGGCACCGAGCAGTCCCTCGCTAGCTGGCCAGCGCCGCTCGCTGGTCAGCAGGTAGTAACCGAGGACAAATGGAAAGCTGCAGAGGAAATTGACGAACAGTCCGACGACCGGGTCGCGGTGATCTCTGGTGTTGAAAATCCAGTAGAGTGCCCAGATGACGGTACTGGCCAGGGCGAGAAAGACGCCGAACGGATCGGTGAACTGCAGACTGAAAGGGTTTCCTTCCGTTGAGATGACCAGCACCCCACAATAGCTGACGATCAGGGCCAGCCATTGCTGCCAACCGACTTTCTGCTTCAGCAGCGGCACTGAAAGCAGTGAAAGGGTGATCGCCCAAGTGTAATTGAGCGGTTGCGCCTGCTGCGCCGGCAGCAGGTCATAGGCTTGAAGCAGTACCAGATAGTAAAGAAACGGATTGAGTAGTCCCAGTCCGATTGAAAGCAGATATTCGTTACGACTGCAGAGGAAGACTTGCCGCAGTTTCCCCTGGATTAGCAGGATAGCGCCGAGTAGCAAAGTGGAAAAGGAACCGGCGAACAGCAGTAATTCGATCGGGCTTAAATGCCGTAGCGACAGTTTAAAGGCGGTGGCGATGGTCGACCAGAGCAGGACCGCGCTCAGGCCGTAGAGGGTGGCCTGCCGTTCACGGGTCATCCGGCGACTCTTTTCAGGAACGGACCACGCTTTATGACCAGCGCGGCCAAGCCAAGAAAGATCAGGCTGATGCCGATGAATGCCTGGGCGTTGAGTTGTTCGCCGAGAACAATAATTCCCAGGGTTGCCGCAGTCATCGGTTCGGCCAGTGACAAGGTGACGGCCGTGCTGACCTGGACTGTTTTCAGACCCTGCGCAAACAGCAGGTAGGCAAGGGCCGTTGCGGCAACTCCTAGGTGCAGTGCCACTGCCATTGAGCGGGGCTGCAATAACCAGTTAATATCGACTTGCAGCAGGATCGGTGACAAAAGAAGCGCGCCGAAGCAGAAAACCACTGCGGTGACCGCGATCGAAGAATTGTTTTGCAGCAGCCCCTTCAACACCAGGGTAAAGGCGGCGTAAAAGACTCCAGCGCCGATCGCCAGGAGAATTCCCAGCGGATCGACCGAGACGTCTCCTCCCGCCAGGCTGAGCAGGGCGCAGCCGGCAATAGCCAGCAGGGTCGCAATCATCCAGCGCCGGCCCAATTTCTCGCCGCGGAATATCCGCCCAAGCAGGCCGCCCGAAATTGGGCCGCTGCCGATGCCGACCACGGTACCGATGGCAACGCCGGTTTTCGCCACCCCGGCAAAGAAACAGAGCTGGTAGCCAGCAGTAAATACCGCAGCCAGCAGCAGCGGTAGGAACTTCAAGTTGCTCAGGTTGCGCAGTTCGCGCCGCCAAAGAGCCAGGACCAACAGGGCGAGCCCGCCGATCAGCAGTCTCAGGGTGCCGATCACCAGCGGGTCGAACCCTGCCGGGGCAAAGGCCTGAGCGGTCCCCGTCGTTCCCCAGAGTACTGCTGCGCCGATCACAAACCAGTGGCCGCTGGGCGTTTTTGCTGAAGTCAGATTTGAGTCGCTCAAAAAGCTATCTTCCTTTACTTAGATGTATGAATTTCGCACAGGATAGAGAGTTATTGCTGCCGGATCTTGTACGAAATTGATCTTTATCTGCTTGCCTGTCGGTTTAATGGTTTTTGCAGCACGCTCACCGCGACCAGCCGACCAATGACGTAGGCGATCGATGCCGCCACGGCCCCGGAGACCGGGAAGTATAGCATCGCCAGCGTCAAGAGGGCGAAGATTCCGCAGGCTTCGATTGCCGTGGCGATCGACACCGGTCGGGTCAGTCGCGAATTGATCAGAATGGCCCGTTGCCAGCAGATCAAAACCGTCAACGCCGGAAAAATCGCCATGATCTGCAATGGCGGCGTGGCGAAGTCACTCAGACCCTGGCTGAGGCCTGAAAGATCGCGAAACCAGAACTCGGCCAGCGGGGTGAAGGCGATCAGGCTGAGGCTGCAGGTTGTGAAAAATCCCAGGCCGATGGCAAAATTTCGAACCTTGTGGTAGTTGGCCTGATCTTCGCCGATCAGGGCGATGGCGACCTCCTGGTAGGAGAGCCCCAGGGCGCGGAAGACAAAGGTCAGCCCGTAGATCACCGGCATCACCGCCAGAGATTCGAGGGCGTCCCGGCTTTTGCCGAGGAAGAAGGTCACCAGTGGATGGATCGACAGGCCGATGAAGGGGGTCAGGGCCAGCGGCAGATAGTAATTCCAGATGTCTCGGTAGCTCATCTGCCGACTGTCGACGGGCGCGTGTTTCTGCAGGGTTTCGGCAATCACCTGGCGGGCCAGGTAGCGGGTGAACAGGGCCTCGACAGTCACGCCGCAGGACAGGGCCAGGGCGCCGACCTGGGCCCCGTTCAAGCTGCCAGCCTGATAGAATAGTAAAGCTGTCGCCGTCATCGTCGTCAGCCGCAGGATGGTTGCGACCGCGACCCGGCGGGTTTTGTGCCCGGCTATCAGCAGGCCCTGATAGAAACGGCGCAGGCCGATCGCCGCTGCCCAGGGGAGCAGGCAGATCAGCGCCCGGTGGGTCAGGTTCGCTATCGCGGTTGAGATGCCGAGCAGCTGTTCGGCAAAAAAGAAAAACAGCGCGGGCAGCAGGAACAGGCCGAGCAGCAGGGTGACCGCTAAACAGAGCCAGAGGGTAAAATTGCGCAACCTGCGATAGCTGATCCGGTCCTGACAGAGAGCGGTGCTGGCGCTCATCAGCATGATTACCGGCGATTCGGCCACCAGCCCGAAAGCGTAGGCGATGCCGTAGGCGGCCAGATTCAGCTTTTCTGCCGCCATTCGGGCGATGATGGCGGCCAGAAACGGGCCTTCTGCGGCCATCATCAACCAGGTGGCGGCCAGTGGCAGCCAGAAGCGGAAGATTTTGCCATAGCTGACGGGGGAGGACGTGCTGCTCAAGGGTTTTCCTGATAGCTTGAAATAAAAGAGGGACACAATTGCGGGTGCTCCAATGGATGCTGTCGCTGATGCGTGGCAGGCAGATGGCGCGGCCGACAGTATAGTCGTCGCTCCAGGCAACCCGCTTCTGAAGTTGCACGGTGACCTTGTCGCGGCCCAGTTGGGTGATGACCCCTTCCCCCTGGTAGTAAAATCCATCTTTACACCAGTAGGCCTTGACCTGTTTGCCAACGGTGAGTTTTTTGTCTTCGCTCAGAAAATCACAGCTGCTTTCGCTGACCATCCGGTTCCCCTTTATGTGTACAGTGTGTCATTGACGTATACAGTGGTGTTTTAGCAAGGGTAGTGCCAAGGACCTCTCTCTGTTGATTAAATATTTCCGGCCACGGAACTTTACCATAAAAACAATAAATTACAGGATATCGATGAGCGGAATGATAATTTTTCGCAATCAAGAGGGTTGGGTTGACTGTGTTTTGTCTGCCACAGCGGTGGGTTTTTATGCACGGAGACATAAGAAGTGGGGGTGATTATGCGATTCTGAATAAGTCGTTCAGCCACCGACCGTTGCCAGCAGGTCGAAATCGGCAAACAACGCAACTGCGGCAGAGACTTCCTCTGGGCTCGGTTCTGTCATGTCGCTGAGGTCACGTTTCTGGCCGAGTTTCTGATCCTTGCCACTGGCGATATTATGATAGGGGAGCAGGTTGGTCGATTTCTTCGCTCCCGGCAGCGCAGCGATAAAGGTAGCGGTGGCTTTGATATTTTCGGCGTCGGCATTGATCCCTTTGATTAGCGGCAAACGGATCTGGATAGCCGAGCCGCTTGCCGCCAGTGCCTGCAGGTTTTGCAGGATCAATTCATTGCCGACCCCGGTCCACTGTTTGTGCTTTTCACTGTCCATATGCTTGAGGTCGAAGAGGAACAGGTCGGTGCGACTGGCGACATCAAGCAGGATTTCAGTTTTTACCAGCCCTGCGGTGTCGATGCAGCGGTGAATACCCCGCTCGCCACAGGCGTCGAGAATTTCACAGAGAAACTCCGGGTAGAGCAGCGGTTCGCCGCCGGAAAAGGTCACCCCGCCGCCTGACTGGTCAAAGAAAGGGCGTTCCTTTTCGATGATTTCCAGCAGTTCGGCAACCGATTGCATTTGGCCCGACATTTCCGTCGCCAGGGTCGGGCAGACTTCCGCACACTTACCACACAGATTGCACAACTCACTAACGGTGATGATGCCTTCTTTGGTCAGTTTGCAGGCTTCGCTTGGGCAGACTTTGACGCATTCGCCGCAGCCGATACATTTGCTTTTCGTGAACAGCTTCTGCACCTTCGCTGAGATGCTCTCCGGGTTGTGGCACCAGTGGCAGTTTAGGGGGCAGCCTTTGAGGAAGACGCAGACCCGGATGCCGGGGCCGTCGTTGATGGCGTAGCGCTTGATGTCGAAGGTGAGAGCAGAGTGCATTGCTTTTGCTTTCTTTTGTGTTTTTGTCCTTCAATCCCGTGTGATGCAGCCGGAATGCAGCCGGAATGTAGCGAAGCTTTGCAGGAATACGAAGAAAAATGTTTGAGCGAAGCGAGTTTTTTTCTTCGCTGCAAAGTGTAGTGTAATGGAGGGTACCCGCAGGGCAAGGAGGTCGGGCACCTTTTTCTGCTTACTCTTTTGTGGTGAGACAAAAGAGTAAGGCGACGTGCGGGGGCGCGACCCCGCGACCTTTGCTTGTGATTGTCGTTCGTAACGGCTGAAAGTCAAAACCGGCGGGTTTCGCCCCGCCAGGCGACTTCATTTTCTTTGTGTCGACAAAGAAAACAGAAGCAAAAGAAAGCGACCCCAACTGTTTTCACCCGCTAATGCGGGAGCCTCCGCTCCACTTTGATTTCAGGGCCGCTCCCATGCGCTTCGCTTAACCTCGCGGCAAGGCCCCTGAAATCAAAGTTCCGCTTCGGTGAAAACAGATGGGGGAAGGTCAGAAGCAAATGCTAAAAGGCCTCATTCTCCGTGCGCTCGATCACCTCCTGCTGGAGATCTGTGTTCATATCGTTGAAATAATCACTGTAACCGGCCATCCGCACCAGCAGATCCTTATAATCCTCCGGACACTCCTGCGCCGCCTGCAATGTTGCCGTATCAACAATGTTGAACTGGATGTGATGCCCGCCCATGGTGAAGTAGCTGCGGATCAACGCCCCAAGTTTCTGGATGTCCTTATCCCGCTTGAGCAAACTCGGCAGAAATCGCTGGTTGAGCAGGGTGCCGCCGCTCATGGTGTGATCCAGCTTGGTCAGCGAGCGGATCACCGCCGAGGGTCCCTTGGTGTCGGCGCCGTGCGAGGGCGAGGTGCCATCACTGATCGACTTGCCTTTGAGGCGGCCGTTGGGGGTGGCACCCATCACCTTGCCGAAGTAGATATGACAGGTGGTCGAGAGCATGTTGAGGTGGAAGGTTTCCCCCTTGGTGTTCGGTTTGCCATCGATCGCTGCCAGTAGATCGGCATACACCTGCAGGGCGATATCGTCGGCGTAATCGTCATCATTGCCGAAGAAGGGGGTTTTGTTGATGATCGTCTGGCGCAGGAATTCTTCGCCCTCAAAATTCTTCGCCACCGCCTCGAGGACCCTTTCCATACTGAAGGTCTGGTCCTCAAAGACATGTTTTTTGAGCGTCGAGAGGCTGTCGGTGGCAGTGCCGAGGCCGGTGCACTGGATGTAGTTGGTGTTGTAGCGCGGTCCGCCGGCGTAGTAGTCCTTGCCTTTGCTGATGCAGTCTTCGATGACTACTGAGAGGAAAGGCGCCGGGGCGTACTTGGCGAACATCCGGTCGATATAGTTGCTGACCCGGACTTTCAGGTCGACGATGTAGTTAAGCTGTTTGACGAAGGCCGCATACAGCTCTTCATAGTTTTTGAAGTTGCGCGGATCGCCGGTTTCGATACTGACCCTGGTGCCGGAGACCGGGTCGATGCCGTTGTTCAGGGTCACTTCGATAAGCTTCGGCACGTTCAGGTAGCCGGTGAGGATAAAAGCTTCCTTGCCGAAGGCGCCGACCTCAATACAGCCGCTGCAACCACCTTCACGGGCGTCCTTGAGCGACTTGCCCTGGCGCATCAGCTCGGTGACGTAGACATCCGGATTGAAGACCGAGGGGTAGCCGTGCCCCTGACGGATGACTTTGCAGGCTGTCTCCAAAAAGCGGTCCGGAGTGACCTTGCTGACGTGTACGGCGTTGCCCGGCTGCAGGATGTGCAGCTCCTCGACGATCTCCAGCATGATGTAGGAGACTTCGCTGACGCCGTCCTTGCCGTCGCTAGTGATGCCGCCGATGTTCAGGTTGGTGAAGTCGTTGTAGGTGCCGCTCTCGCGGGCGGTGATGCCGACCTTCGGCGGTGCCGGGTGGTTGTTGACCTTGATCCAGAAGCAGCAGAGCAGCTCCTTGGCCTGCTCGCGGGTCAGGCTGCCG
>CALZHQ010000010.1 GCA_945787295.1 uncultured Desulfuromonadales bacterium | reverse complement strand
CGCATGGCGGCGCTGTTCGACGAGGTGATCATCGTCACCAACTCTCCAGAGCTGTATAACGAGATCGACTGTCGCAAGGTTCCCGACATCTATTACGCTCAAGGCGCTCTGGCCGGGGTGCATTCCGGACTGGCGCACGCAAAAACCGGGCGGATCTTTGTCGTCGGCTGCGATATGCCGTTTGTCTCGCCGCCGGTCGTGCATAAAATCTGCGCCCATGCCGATGAAGGAGACCTGGTGATTCCGCACAGCAGCAGCGGTCATGAACCTCTGCATGCCCTCTACAGTAAAGAGTGTCTGCCGGCGATGGAGCAGGTTCTGGACGCTGGACAGAAGCGGATCATGCAGTTCTTCGACCAGGTCAAACTGGTCGAGTTGCCGGCCAGCGAGATGCAGCAGCTCGATCCAGAGGAAAAAAGTTTCCAAAATATCAATACACCAGAAGATTATTTCCGTCTGCGTGGTACTCTTATCAGCAGAGTGGAAAATATGCCATTGCAGCAGCGCGGCTGATATAATACGAAATAACTGGCTCTCCGAACCGTCCCGCCTAACAGATTTTCTTATGGCGGTCGGTCGATGGGTTCGGCTGGAAACGGCCGGGCCTCCCGTTTGGAAAGGGGACCCTGGAAAAGATGGCGGTGGATACCCGTTGTCTGAAAAGGGCTTCTTCCATGCGGAAGAAGCTTTTTTTGTGGTAGCGATTTGAAGATGACACTGCTTGAATTGAACAATATCTGCTTGCAGCAGGGCGATTTTACCCTGCAGGTGCCATACCTGCGGTTAAAAGAGGGCTCCCTCTATGCCCTCAAAGGAGAAAATGGTGCCGGCAAGAGCACCCTGTTGCGTTTGCTGGCGCTGTTACAGGAACCCCGGCATGGTGAGTTGCTCTTTTCTTCCCAGTCGGTCTGTTGGCACGGCTCCAGGTTGAAAAAGATCCGCCAGCAGATCACCTTGCTCGATCAGACTCCATTACTGTTCTGCGGGACGGTGGAAAAAAACCTCGCCTTCGGGTTGAAGCTGCGTGGCTTAAGCGGCAAAGGCCTGCAACAGCGGATCGACCAGGCGCTGGAAATCGTCGGTTTGAGTGGTTTCCAGCAACGCTCGGTCAAGGAGCTTTCCGGTGGCGAAGCCCGGCGGGTCGGGCTGGCCCGGGCGCTCTGTCTGCAGCCACGCCTGCTGCTGCTCGATGAACCGACCGCCAATCTAGATGCCGGGCAGGTGGCGGCGTTGGAGCGATTCTTGGTCGGTCTGTCGCAACAGGGGATGACGGTGGTGATCGCCACTCACGACGCCCAGCAACCGCAGCGCCTCGGCGGCGAAGTGATTACCCTGGCAAACGGGCAACTGCAGCAGATTGAACAGCGGCGAAGAAGTGAAGACTATCAGCCTTTGTTGAAGCAGGTTGCTGGCAAATAGGTATCTATCCGTCCAGCTTTGTACATATATTATTCTTATCAGGAAGAGATGGAAACATGCAGGTTGTGCGAATTTTAGTGTTGTGTAGTTGTCTGTTGCTGCTTGTCGGACAGGCGCTGGCGACTGAGCGGTTGCGTCTGGCAACCACCACCTCAACCGAAAACTCCGGCCTGCTGGCCGAACTGCTGCCGCCGTTTGAGAAGGCCAACAACTGCCAGGTCGATGTCATCGCCGTCGGCACCGGGAAGGCGATCAAGCTGGGTGAGACCGGCGACGTTGATGTCATCATGGTGCATGCCCGCAGCAAGGAAGATAAGTTTGTTGCTGAGGGCTTCGGTGTTGACCGGCGCGATGTGATGTACAACGATTTTGTCATTCTCGGCCCGAAAAGCGACCCGGCCCGGATTATGGCGAGCCACAATGTGCTGGTTGCGATGGCCAAGATCGCCTCCAGCCAGAGCACCTTTGTTTCGCGGGGGGATGATTCCGGAACCCATGCGCGGGAAAAACAGCTCTGGGAGAAGGTTTCGCTTGAGCCTGCCGGCGACTGGTACCTTGAGGCGGGTCGCGGCATGGGCGAAGTGATCGTCATGGCCGGAGAACGGCAGGGCTACACTCTGAGCGACCGGGGCACCTATCTCGCCTTTAAAGAGAAGACCGACCTGGAGATCGTCGTTCAGGGCGATAAGGGGTTGTTCAACCCCTACGGCGTCATTATGGTCAACCCGCAGAAACATCCACACGTTAAGGTTGATCTGGCGAAGAAGTTTCTCGATTACCTGACGTCCAGCCAGGCGAAACAACTGATCACCAGCTTCCGTAAGGGTGGCGAACAGTTATTCTACGTGGGAAAATAAGAGATCGCCTTGGGCTACCTGGGAGATTCACTGCTCACGGCGATTGAGCTGATCTTCAGTTTTGACCGAGAGGTGCAGATGACCGTCTGGACCTCACTTTACACCTCCAGTTGTGCCATTGTCCTGGCATCACTGCTCGGGGTGCCGGTTGGGCTCTGGCTGGGGCTGGGTCGCTTCCGCGGCCGACGCTTGTTGCTGACCCTGCTCAACACCCTGATGGCCTTGCCGACGGTGGTCGTCGGACTGGTGCTGTTCGGTCTGTTTAGCCGGCAGGGTCCGCTCGGGCCACTGGGGCTGCTGTTTACTCCCTGGGCGATGATCGCCGGGCAGACGGTGTTGGCCGTCCCGATCGTCGCCAACCTGGTCCTGACTGCGGTGACCGGTGCTGACGAGCGGATCATCAATACCGCCCTGACTCTGGGCGCAACCAGGCTGCAAGCGGCAGTACAGCTGCTACGGGAAATCCGTTTCGGTGTGATGGCCGCGGTGATTGCCGGTTTCGGCCGGGTGATTGCCGAAGTCGGGGTGGCGATGATGCTTGGCGGCAATATCCGCAACAGTACCCGCACCATGACCACCGCCATCGCCCTGGAGACCAGCAAGGGTGAATTTGCCTTCGGACTGGCCTTGGGGCTGGTGCTGCTCGGGGTGGCACTGTTGATCAATTTTGGTTTAAACCTGCTTCAGCAACGCTGAACGAGCATTTCTTAAGGTGATCTCATGCTTTCTTATTATCAGGCCAGAGAACAGATTCTGACGGCCGTACAGCCCCTGTCGGTCGAAAAGGTCTCGCTGCTCGATGCCGCCGGCCGGGCGGTTGCCGAGGACATCATCGCCAACCAGCCGTTGCCGCTGTTCGACAATTCGGCGATGGATGGCTATGCGGTCCGCGCTGAAGATTGCGCTGCGGGGACAACCCTGCCGATCAGCGGCTATCTGCCGGCAGGAGGAACGCCCAATTGCCGGGTAGAAGCGGGAACGGCGGTAAAAATAATGACCGGCGCACCGATCCCACCTGGGGCTGATGCGGTGATCCCCTTCGAAGAAACTGAAGAGGCAGCGGATAAGATTACCCTGCTGGGCAAGGCGAAAAAGGGGCAGCACATCCGATACCAGGGCGAGGATATCAAGCCGGGGGACCGGATCATCGAAACCGGTAGCCTGTTGCGGCCGGCTGAAATCAGCTTGCTGGCCTCTTTCGGCATGTCGATGGTCAAGGTGCATCGGCGGGTGCGGGTGGCGATCCTGTCGACCGGCGACGAACTGCAGGAACTGGATGAGCTGCGCTTCGAGGGCGGCATCATTAACTGCAATTCCTGGGCGCTGGCCGCGGCCGTCCGGGAGATCGGGGCCGAGCCGCTGATGCTCGGGATTGCCCGCGATAATCTGGAAAGCCTGCGCGAAAAGCTCAGTGACGGATTGCAGGCCGATGTCCTGATTACCTCTGCCGGGGTTTCTGCCGGCGATCGCGACCTGGTCCGTGACGTCCTCGAAGAATTAGGTGTTGAGCAGAAGTTCTGGAAGATCAACATCAAGCCGGGCAAGCCGACCGCTTTCGGCATGCGTGACACAACACCAGTCTTTTCCCTGCCCGGCAACCCGGTCTCGACGATGATCACCTTTGAGGAGTTCGTTCGCCCGGCCCTGCTGAAAATGATGGGCCACACAACCCTGCTCAAACCGCTTTTCAGAGCCAAATTGCAGGAAGAGGTGAAGAAAAAAGCCGGTCGATTGCAGCTGATGCGGGTCGCGGTGGAGCTGAATGACGAAGGAGAAATGCTGATCGCCAGTTCCGGGGATCAGAATACCGGCATCCTGCGCACCATGATTTATGCCCAGGGGATCGCTTATTTAGAGGCGGAGAAAGAGTCCTACGCCGCCGGCGAGAAGGTCGCCGTGCACCTGCTCGGTGCTTCGACAGCCCTGGGTTACTGATGTGAGTGGACAACTGCTCCGGCAAGCTCTTTTGTCGCCGATTCCGGAAGCGGGAAATCTCTTGGCTACGCAGCAGCTGAAACGCTAAGGTCCGGGCTCGGTCGTGAGCATCCGATCAAAAAAGCGTAAGCTCTGATACTGAACGTAGAGTTTGTAAATATACGCACTGTAATGGCCGGAGACCAGGTAGATGGTCTCCGGTTTGCCCATCGCCCTCCTCAGTTCCCGCCCCTTCTCGATCGGCACCAGGCTGTCATATAGAGCCAGGATCAACAGGCTGCGCCGTGCATCGATCTGCCTGGCCAGCAGCAGTGGGTCGCTGCGAATAACGCTTTGCAGCTGCCGGTAAAGCTCAGCTTTGCTCTGTCCGCTCTCCTGCAGCAGCTTGGTGCGGATCCGGCTGATCCGGTTTTCCGTCGAATTGACCAGCACATAAGGGATATCCCCTGCGGCCAGAGCGATGACGCTGGCGCGGATTCGCGGGTCAACGCCACTGAGCAGAGCCGCCTTGATTCCGCCCATGCTGATTCCGAACACCCCGATCCGCGTCGCATCCAGCTCCGGGCGGCTCTCAATCCAATCGATCGCCAGGCGGTGGGAGATCACCATCTGCCGAAGGCTCCTTTCCACCTGGCTTGGCTGTTCAATTTTATACAGGTTATCCTGGCGGTGAACAAGCACGACTGCGTAGCCGTGGCGGGCAAAATAGCTGGCAAAGGAGCGCACCACGCCCACCGTCCCACGCAGGATCGGCAGCACCATGATCACCGGACTGGGCTCTTGCCGATGCGGCAGATAGAGATCGATCTGCAATGTTGCCGCATCCGCAACCTGCTCCCCGGCAGTATTCAGCCGGATTTGTTTAAGGCTGAAGGTGTCGTTCTGTAGTAGGTCGGTGGTGCTGTTAACCCCGCTGAAAGCGGGATAGGTGTAGTAACTTGAGATTTCTGCCGGCAGCGGTTGCGGTCCCTGGTAGTCGGTATCTGCTGGCAGGTGGATGCAGCCGCTCAGGCTGAACAGCAGCAGCAACGGTAGCAGTCGGGCAGAGAAGGTCAAATGTCGCTGCAGCTGCTCCGGATGCAGGGAAAGATCAGAAAACATAGGCCTCCCAGGAAAAAATATACACGGCCTTAGCGGCGCAACAAATCAGCCAGTTCTAGGTGTAGCCAGCCTTGATTGCTGGCTTTTCCAGCCTCGCCGCTCTGCGTCCCGGCATTGGAAATCCAGGCTTCCAGGGTGCTTGGTTTGAAGATGACATTCTGCAGGTTGCTGGACAGCGCCAATTCGCGGGTCAGCTGCATCAGCGTTTCCGGGGAGAAGTTGCCATGATACCTGCGGATGGTTTCCGCCACCCTGTCCTCTCTGGCGCTGGTGTATACCACATCGGCAATGGCTGGAAACAGGGTATTCTTTTCACTGCGATCGCGCCAGGGGCTGTTGGCAGGATAGCTCTCGACGCTGCTGCGATCTGTCAGAAATACACGGCCCCCGGGCGTTTCGCCCGCCTGACCGATGACATAGAGATAAGCGTTGGTCCGCTGGGCGGCCTCGATCAGCTGCTCGGCTTCCAGCAGATTGTTCGCCTCACGCATCAGCTGGCGGAACAGGAAGATGAAGGGGATACCCTCTAAACTCTCACCGGGCGGGTTGCCGAAAGTTTTTTCGCCAAACGCCAAGCCCTTGTCGTTCCGGCTGACGCACCAGCACCACCGGCCAGCGCTGCACTCCCAGCTCGCGCATCCAGTCAAGCACCCGCAGCTGATAAAGCTCGCCATCCGCGGTCGCTTGGCCGAAAACCACCAGGTTGCTGCAGCTGGTCGAGAGAATCCCGCTTGAGAAGCGCTTCTTCTGCCCGTACTCGGAAATTTCCGGGATGGTGTGCAGGCGATGTACTGTACGCAGCGGAATCCCGGCGCCATGGGCCAGACCGCGCATCTCCTCCCGCTCCTGCCAGGGGATGTAAGGTGCCATCAGGTCGTAAACCTCATCGAGCATGGCGGTGGAGATTTTCAGCTTCAAACGCAGGAAAACCCTGTCATAGAGTTCTTTGATCTCCTGTTCCAGCAAAGCTCCATGCTGAAATCCCATCTCGTAGGGCGTACCGCTGAGCTTCAAGATTTTGACCGGTTGTGCTTGCGGAGCGCTTGCCTGCCGCAGCACCGCCTTGCCCAGCAGCGCATCGACCTGGCTTTGCTGCTGCAGAACCAGCGAACGCTTAAACAGCGGAAGGTCATTGTTTGTCTCGCTGCAGCCCGTGTTCAAGAGGCCTATGAGAAGAGCGAGAACGATCCATCGCAAGCTGATCATCCTGTCACCTGTGTAGAGTGATAAATTTCTCTGTTCTTTTAATTTTACCACCCCAGAGAGGCAAGGGACAAAGAACGGAAAAATCACGCTGTATACAGACTGCTGCATTGATTTTGCAGTAGCAATACGGCCGTCAAGCAGTTAAAATACTTTCAGCCTTTTACGGAGGCAGCTAGCGTTCTGGTGATGCTCACGGTCTTCAAAACCGATGTGGGGCGTATCCCGTCCCGGGTGGGTTCGATTCCCATCTGCCTCCGCCAATCTTTTGCGCGAAGTCACTAATAGTGTGGCTTCGCGTTTTATTTTGCGCTCATTTTAACTCTCTGGTGTAACAAGTAGCCCGAAAGCTGTTACACCGTATTTTCGAAGCGGACGGAAAAAACGGATCCGGAACTGGTAGAATGTTTTGCAGCAACCGGTAGGGATTTTCGTTTAGAGGCCACTTAAAAGGATCGAGGTGAACTGTGCACATGTTCCAGCGAGTGCTTCTGGTCGATGCCACGACCGGGTTCTACAAAACCAAAAAATACGCTTTTGATCGCTATTTCGGACCGGTTGATCTTGGCATTCACATGGCTGAAAAGTACCGCAGCCTCAATTTCGGTGTCGGCGTCTTTGCCGGTTCCATCTTGCCGGGATCGAATCGGCTGGTGGTGACCGGCTTTTCCCCCTGTTGGCAAGGAAATTACATCAGTTCCATGGGCGGAGCAGGGCTGGTATTTGATAACCTGGGCATCAATATGCTCAGCCTGGTCGGTAAGGCTCCGGTGCCTTCGGTCCTTTTCCTGAACCGTAATCACGGTGAAGAGATTGAGGTGGAGATCGTTCCGCTTGCTGTAGAGAATGTCTGGGGTTCTGGGCGAACCGGCGTTTACTCGCTGACCGACCGGGTCCATGAGATGTTTGGCCAGCGCTACGAAACCGATCCGCGCATTCTGGCCACCGGTCCGGCGGCACTGCAAACCGACATGGGCGGGATCATGTCGGTCCCGATCTCCAAAGGGAACATCAGCTATGTCGATACCTGGGCCGGCCGGGGCGGCTTTGGTAGCGCGATGGTCCAGAACCACGGCATTGTCGCGATCATCTATGGGGGCACCCTGGTGGACGAAGATTTTCGCGACCGCAAGGTGGCCGATCAGTGGTTCGAGAACAAGTATAATCTGCGCCTGATGAAGAAAGATCTGGAAGTGACCAGCAAGTACCGGTTCGATGAAAAGTTTAACACCGGTGGCACCTTCGGCGTTAACTATGCCTCCGTTAGCGGGCGGATCATGGCCTTTAACTACCGCACGAACGCCTGGAGCGA
This sequence comes from uncultured Desulfuromonadales bacterium, assembly GCA_945787295.1. Next base: position 58,652 of record CALZHQ010000010.1, on the reverse strand, counting down.
AGCAGAGCGCCTGGAACTGCATCAAAAATTTGTCGTCGATCACTACCTCAAGCAGTTCAACGACGAGACGATCAAAAAAAAGCAACAGGCCACCTGCGGCGAGCCCTGCGTCGCAGTCTGTAAAAAAATGAACGGCAAGTATAAAAAGGACTACGAACCTTACCAGACGCTGGGGCCGCTGTGCGGCATCTTTGACCAGCGGGCGGCGGAAAAGCTCAACCATCACTGCGACGCCATGGGTTTTGATGCGATCTCGGGCGGCGGTGTGCTGGCCTGGTTGATGGATCTGCTTGACGACAAACTCCTGAACCCTGAAGAGCTGGGAGTGAGCCGCTTGCCGCGCTGGCAACTGGCCGGCTTCGATGTCGTGGAAGACTCGCTGCACAACGCCGAACTCGGCTGCGAACTGATCGACGCGATCCTCGAGCGGCGGGGTATTCTCGATTTCCGGGAAGGGGTCCGCAAGTGGAGCCGTATCCATTCCCGGAAAAAGGGCATTGCGTTGCACGACCGCTTCGTTTACACCGCCCACAACCGGCGTGGCTGGATGGTCCCCAACCAGTACTGGGTCTCCGGGGTGCTGGCGCCAATGGCCATAATGGGCAAGTATTACATGATCTACAGCTACGACTTTATCCCGCCACGGACCTTGGGGCGGATGTGCGCAGAACGGATGAAGAAAGAGCTGCTCATCGACAATCTCGGCACCTGCCGCTTCCACCGCGGCTGGGCAGAGGAGATGCTGCCGGAAATCATGGGCTCACTTTACGACAGCAAGGCGGCGTTTCTGCACTCCATCAATGTGCTTGCCAGCCGTATTAACAGTCGCAACAGCCCGATCTTCTGGGAGTCTGAAGCCAATATTGACTATCTGCAGAGCTTCCTGCAGCGGAAAAAAGCAGTGGACGCAGACCAAGACCCCCGTCTTGCGGAATGGCTGGAAAAATTTGCCGCTGACAAAGTCGAGGCGGCCAAGGAATTCTGGTACGAAACCCTGATGGGGATCGATGAAAGCCTGCGGGAGTTTTTCTAAGTGAGTCTTTTTTACCAAAGGTCATTGGTGTCGAGTATGTGCACCTTTCCTGAACGCTTTTTCACAGCGTCAAGCATGTGCTGAGTCCCGCCTGGGCCGTCGCCTCCCTTGCCGTTCCAAAGGCAGAGAAAGTGCACTTTCTCCGGGGCGAAGGAGAGTGCGGTGTCGAGTTGCCAGAGATTGTCGCGCACATAAGGATCGCTGCCATGTGGCAATGGACCAAGTTCTTCAGGCATTAGCAACAGCCTGACATTGGGCTTTTCCGTCACGCGAAAAAAGCGCGCAACCCACTCCGGTCCGGCAAAGGCAACCGACTTCTCGAGAAACTCTGCAACGGCAAAAGGAATCCTGATTTCCAGTGCCATGTTCAGGGTGAGGCAGGCTTCGGCAAACAGCAGGTCACCGCCGCAGGCGCCGCCGCAGAGGCCGAGGTCGCCCGGCCCTGCTCCCAAGGCCTCAAGTTTTTCGTTGATAGCTTTTGCCGCAGCTTTTTCCTTTTCCGCAGGAAAGCGTCGCTCGCGACGGTCTGGAGCATCAATCATGTGGCCGCTAAAGAGAAATACTTTTTCCGGTATCGATGGTGCGCTCATTGTTTTGACGACCTTTTCGAAATTAACCAAGCCGAGTACCAATGCAAAACTTGATGGCGATTGAAACTAGGCGGTCATTGATTCCTGTCGATCAGCGTGGGAAACGGCCGAATTTTTTGAACCAGGGATCAAAGATCTTCAGGTGCACCTTGGCCGCGACCGTTCCCACCAGGCAGAGTCCGGCCCCGAGCAGAATCTGGTTGATGGTTTTCCGGTATTCGATGATTTTGACCAGAAAACCCAAACCGATCGCTCCGATCAAAACAGTCAAGGCGGTCCAACAAAAGGCTGCGATAAGTCCCTTGACGCTCAAGAAGGCCGCGGCTCGCCAACTCCAGGCGAACCAGCCTAGCGCGCAGAGGGCTATCATCGCCAGCAGTGCTGACAGGGCTTTCAGCAGGGGGGAGAGTTGCCAGATCTTGAAGGCCCTGGTTTTGGCCACCTCAAGTGATTTGGTCAGCCATTTTGGCCCCGACGCTTTGCGCAGTTCCGGGGAGATTTTTAAAAAGTCCCAGTCACGCTCTCTCGGGTCGATTTCAAAGCCTTCCAGGCGATCAGCCAATTCGTTGCGCGCCATGCTGTAGCCACTGCTCATCAGGGCGAAGGCTTCGGTATCGCTGAAGGAATCCAGATCGGTGCGGATATTGGCGATTTTGTCCTGCAGGGACTTCAAGATGTTGTAGCTGGTCAATTTCTGTTTTGCCTGTTTGAGCTCTTCTGGGCTGAGCTCTTTGGGGTTGTCGCAGCCAAGCCAGTCGATATCTTCGCCATGCAGCTCCTTTTTTAAGTGCAGAAACGCCAGTCCTTTGAGCCGCCCGGATTTTTTGCGGGATTCCAGCTCACGAAATTCTGCCGTTCTCACCCGGGCCATGGAAACGCTGCTGGAACGGATCAGAACCGGCAAAATATTGTCTTTGGGCATGTTATCTGCCGCCATTTGCCCGCTGGCATCGCTGACCACAAACACTGTGCAGTTCTGATCGAGCAAGCCGAAAACACCCTGGTTGTCATGAACGCCGCCATCCACCAGGCGGACGGTGATGTCCTGGTAAAGATCGCTAAGTTCCAAGGGGGTGAACAGCCCGGGGACGCAGGATGAGGCCGCAACCGCCTGGCCGAGACGGATGTCCTGGTGCTCTGTTGGGGCTTCGTCGTACCACATCCGGCGCAGACGATAGTTGCCATCGACCTGGCTGTCGATGGCCGAGGGTGGCTCGCCCATCCAGGTCGCTGTGAACTGCCAGTTATGTCCGGTATTCAGGGAGGTCGCGTTCAGGATCAGGATCGGAACCTTGTTGCGGCGTTTCCAATTGTCATATTTAGGTTTGAAGTTGGTGGTGCCCTTCGGTTTCACCTTCAGGTTGCGCAAAATGCGCTCCTGCTTACCTTGTTCATTCTGATCGGGGACACGGGAGAAGAGGTGCTCCTCATAGAGTTCGCCCAAGCGATTGGTTTGCGTGTAGCCGGGGATGAACATCATGCGCAGATTCTCAACCAGGCTCTCTGCCACCCGAACCCGGATATTCTGCTGCACCCCTTGAAGAAATTGTTCCGCAATCCGTGTGACGATTTCGATATAGTCATCGCGGGTCATTTCCTGGTCCGATTTTTCCTGCAGACGCTGGCGAATTTCCAGATAATAATGGGCTCCGAGGATAGAGCCTCCCGACACACAGGAGAGGGCCTCGACATGGCGCAGCATGTCCATCTCGGCCAAGGCGGCCAGGATGCCGATATGGAAAAAGGAGGCGCGGAATCCGCCGCCAGAAAGGGCTAGACCCAGTTTGCCGGCAAAAAGAGACTCGGCACCGGCAACGGTGGCGGCATCGAAGCTCTCTTGGATGGCCTGCCAAGGGGGAGATGTTTTAAAGTCAGCGACCGTTATTGCGACTGGATCCTGAAGCCGTGCCAGCCAGGCGAACTGACGGGCGGTGGTCTCCAGTTCCCAGGGTTCCGGCGTTCCCATTGCCTGGCTGTAGGCCGCTTGCAAGCGCTCTGTGGCTTGTGGATATTCTCCTAAGCCGAAATGAGCTTCGGCGATGGTTTCGTGGAACCAGCGCACATCTTTTCGGCGCGGGCCCCCAGGCCAGGCCGGTTCATTTTCGAGTGGGATCAGGAGCTCCAGGATTTCCCTGCGGATCTTTTCTGCGTGCTCAAGCTCTTGGTCCTTTTCACTGCTTTCAAGGCTCGCCAGAAGATCGCGAACAAACGCTGCGTTAATGGCGGTGTAGCCATTGTCCTTTGCTATTCCCTGGGCGACACCTCTATCGTAATAAGCCAGGGATTGTTTAAGGGTCTGAACCTGTCCGTCCACCAGCCATTTGCGTTTGCAGATCCCGCCGGCAATGCCAAGGGTTTCCTGGTTTGTGGTGGTTGCCAGAGACTCACCCTGGTCCAGGTTTTTGATACGGTCGAGAATCTTGAGCGCTTCGTCATGTTTACTGTCGTCAGGCTGATCGGGATTTTTCGAGGTCCACAAGGCATATTTCTGAAGGACTTTGCAGGCCGTCTTCGGGTTGAGACGGTCATCTAAATGAATATGATGCGCCAAGCGACGGGCATATTCCATATACTGCTGACCCGCCAAGCGTTCGGCGATTTTAAAGGCAATTTCGGGGGTTTCGTGTGCCCCTCGTCTGATTTCATTGGCGCGAATCAATAACTGCTCAATTGAAGCGGTTTGGATATCCATTTAAGCCCTCCTCTACGGATCTCAGACTTTTTATGGTCACGCGAAGCTCTATCAATTATGCCTGTCGCCAAGCGTTCCTAATGTTAAACTTTACCTTGGCCCTTGGAGATTTCCATCTATATTCTTTTCGGCTCAAAACGGTTGGCCAATCATTTCGCCCTCTCCGGAGCGAAAGAACGGCCTGCCACAAAAATTGCGACCTGTTCGTCGTTTCTTGAATTGTAACCGCCTGTCTCGGGGTGGCATCCGGCTGCAGGGAGCAGATCTCAGGAGCTGATGACGGGACGGAATGCCTATCTGTTTAATAAACAATTGCTTTTTCAGAAATCTTTGTTACTCATTTTAATGAGATGCTAGCGTGGCCGAAATAAACTATTGGCCGTTGGTGATAAAAAACACTTTATTCAGGGGGAATTACAATGGAAACCTATCAGGATCTGTTGAACCACCCGGAGATATCGAGTTTTACCAATACTCATCAGGGCACCCTGGAAGGGCTGACTGAGGCGGCCAAGCTTCTCTACCGAAAACCGGATGCGATTCCGGCCTTGAAGAAACTTTTTGCGGCCCACAGTAACAAGGAGATCTCGGTTTTTTTGAGCTACAAAAGCAAGGATGAAGAGATTGCCCGCTCGGTGGTCGAAGTGTTGCGCCGTAATTCCGCCGGTAAGCTTCAAATTACCTACCAGGCGGAATTTGGTGAAAAGTTCGGTGGTGAAAAATACCGGGAAAAGATCCGCAGTGAGATCTGCAAATCGAACTGGTTTATTCTGTTGTTCACCGATCCCTCTGATACCTGGGACTGGTGTCTTTACGAAACGGGTTTGTTCGAAGCCCAGTTGACGGCGGCGGACCGTCTCATCTGTCTGCACCATGGTGAAACCCCGCCCAGCCCTCTCGAAGAATATCAGGCCTATCAGGCGACGAAAGCAGAGCTCAGCAAGTTTTTGAATCTGGTGTTCATTGAAGCGGACCCACTGCCTGGAATGCCGGCGATTAATTCAGCGCTGGCCGATCAGATTCCGAATCTGGCTGGTGAGTTGGAAGGAGCTTTGAAAAAGCGTAAGCAGGTCCATCGGGAAATTTACGAGCCCTGGCTGGAGCTGATCATTGCGAACCCGGCGGGCTTGCAGAACAAAGAGCAGCTCGACGCCGCGGAAATCCTCTCTGCGAACAGGCGAGCACTCGATCTCTTTGATTTTATTGAAAAACCTGCAACATTGGGCATGTTGAGAAAAGGTTTGAAGAACGGTGAAGATCAACGGTGGCTGGATGAGCTTTTTCATGTAGTCAGGAAGATTGCCAAGGGACGTAAGTTTTTCCCCGTGCAGGCGATTTGTCAGTCTCAAGATGATAAGTTTTATCGGCCTATCGCCTGCGCCGTCGACCGGGCCGCCGATGATGGTCCGATCCAGACCTTTCATATCACCTTTGCCGAAGAGGTGACTCAAGGGGATGCTTCGGTCATGCCGAAAAATCTTTATGATCTCGCCATGGTGATGCGGATGACCTTCCGCTTCCGCTGGGAAATTCTGGAAAAATTCTCCAAAGGTCCGCTTGAGGAGGAAGACGTTGAACGGCTGGACAACTGTTTAAGACGCATCAATGTCGAGGCGAACTCCCGGGGAATCGGTGGTGATGGTGTGATGGAGGCGATCCAGGGGCTGTTCCCGCTCGATCAGCAGAAAATCATCGGCAACATGTTGATGGCCTGGTTTCAAGTTCGTAACCCGAGTGGCACGGGCCAACTCGATATTGCCATTAAGGAGAAAGATGTTGCTGTGATCCCGGAGATTCTGAAGCGCTTCATCCCGATGAATCAGGATTTTCTTGAACTGACGGCGGATCGGTTCTGTGAATTGATCTCGCAACCAAACGGCCTGCCGCGTGGGCATTTAAGCAGATGAAACAGAATCGCTAAGGACGAACAGCTAACGCAACCAAAGCAAAAGAGTCGTCGAAACGGGTGGCCCTTTTGCCTGCCTTCGAAGACCCGCAAATAAAGAATCTCTTCCTCTTCCCCTTGCTCCGCGGCATTGCACGACATTGCCGCGCGGGAAAATTTTCCATGCTCTAGAACAGGTTTTGGACCCTCTCCCAAAAGGAAAAAGAGAAACTTTGTTAAACTATTTCCAGGCGGCGAATTTATCTGCACAAGGATCAGAATGCTTCCGGAGCGGTTAGACATCATAATGGAGTTACTATGGCTAAAAAACCGACGGTCTTTATTTCCCATGCTTCTGAAGATGAGCAGCTGGGTCGTGCCTGGATGGAGTTGATCCAGTCGATTCCCGGTAAAGAAGAGGTTCCCTACCTTGCTGAAGATATGCGTCGAGGGATCTCTGCTGGAGACAACTGGGCGGCCAATATCGATCAGGCCCTGAGCGACGCCGACATTACGATCGCCATCCTGACCCCTGGATCAAACAACCGACCCTGGATTCTCTGGGAATCGGGTGTCGCTTACGGCCGGGACAAGACGTTCGTGCCGATCTCCTGCTATTTGAAAGAAGACCAGATCAACCCGGTATTAAAACAGTTTCAGGCCCGCGACGTGATGACCCAAGAAAGCGCTGTCAAACTCTGCAAGGAACTTTTCTTACCCGGGGAGACTCTTTCGGAGTTCCAGGAAACCGTCCTCAACGCGGCCGCTGGGCAATACGAAGCGATGGTCAATAAGCATCGGGTGATCGCGCAAACCCAGAGTTTGTTTACCGACCACTTTCACAACCATCTGCGGGCTAAGCAACTGGATGGCTACTGGCTGGCCGATTGGGATTTCTATGATGACAACGACCAGCTTCAACCCTATGAGCGGGATGAAATCTATCTCTGGACCACTGATGACCGCCTGCGAGCGGTCGGCTACAACACCAAAACCGGTCTCGACCGGCTCGGAGAAATTGCCAAATTTTATCCTATGGAGGGAGTGGTCTCTTCCAGCGGTTGGATCGCCCTTTCCTACTGGAGTGCTGCTGACATTCAATATTGCGGCACCATCCTGTTGCAGGGCGATGGCACCGGTCTCGGTTTCAAGGGGACCTGGGAAGGTTACAGCAGCCAAGAGTTCGGCACAGAGGCTGGGTTGAAGCAGGGCAAGATCGTATTACGCAAAATTCTCGAAGCGGATGAACAGGCGATTCTGAAGTATCTGCAGCAGGAGAAGCGGCCGCTTAGAGTGGCAGAGGTGGCAAAAGCAATCGGCCAGGAAGAAAGTTTTGCAACCCGTCTTCTCAATCATTTGGTGATTATCGAAAAGGCGCAGAAGCTGGATGACCAGGAATGGAAACTTGCCGATTAAGGCTGAACCGCCAGCAACGGCTGCTGATTTAATTCGCTCCAGATTAGGATCGCAGCGATATTCAAACTTTGGGCCCCAAGATCTTTAACCTGGCACGCGATCGGCCCGGTCCAGGAACGGTTGAGTCTGGCAAGATTTAACCGCCCGGCATCCGCAGCAGCAATATCTCCACCTCGCTGCCGGCGGCCAATTCGGGACTGCCGATTGCAACCGGCAACAAGCCGTGAGCGCTTTGCAGGCTGCGGGTTTGGCCTGAGCCTTGTCTTTGCGAAGGCATAAAGCTCAACTCTCCTGCGTTGATAGCGACCTGTCCCCAGAGGAAACTCTGCCGCTTACCCCCGCCTTGAACCGCTTCCAACAGGCGCGCTTTAATTCGCGGTGTCTGTATCGCGGAAAAGCCGGCCATCCTGCGCAGTGCGGGGAGGGCGAACAGCTCGAAGGTTGCGGCGGTCGCGGCCGGGTTGCCGGGCAGGCCGAAGACGGGCTTGCCCAGCAGGGTGCCGAACAGCACCGGTTTGCCCGGTTTAATGGCGACCTTCCAGAATTTCCGCTCAAAACCGCGCTGCAGCAGGGTCTGTTGCACCAGATCCTTTTCGCCAACCGAAACCCCGCCGGTCGACAGCAGCAGATCGGCGTCCAATCCACGGTCGATCAAGCGGTCAAGATCATCGGCGCGATCTTCGCCGATGCCCAGAGGAAACGGAATACAACCGCACTCGTGGATGCGGGCGATCAGGTATTGCAGGTTGGAGTTGACGATCTGCCCCGGACCCGGTTCCCGGCCCAGTTCGACCAGTTCGTCGCCGGTGGAAAAGATGGCGATCTTCGGCCGTGGCACAACCTTGACCTGAGCCACGCCGGCACTGGCGAGCAGGCCGATCTCCCCGGCCAGCAGCTGCGTGCCGGTCTCAACCAGGACTTCCCCTGCGGCATATTCCTCGCCGCGGTAGCGGACATGCTGGCCTTTGCGAACCTGGGTCTGTAGGCGCAGCAGCTCACCGTCACTGCTGGTCTCTTCAACCGGAATCACCGTGTCGACACTGGCCGGCAGCGGCGCCCCGGTGGTGATCTGAATCGCTTCCCCGGGTTGGAGCTCATCAGCAAAAGGATGACCGGCAAAAGAACTGCCGACCACAGTCAAGGCTGCCGAGCAATCGGTCTGTTCGGCGGCGACGGCGAAACCGTCCATCGCTGAATTGTCCCAGCGGGGCATATCCCACTTGGCCGAAACCGATTCGGCGGTCGCTAGGCCGATCGCATCAGCAAGAGGCAGTATCTGCGCAGCTAAAGGGGCAACATTTTCCAAGACCTGTTGCAGAGCCTGATCATAGTTCAGCATAGTTCCTCACAATTTTCGATACGTGCTTCGCGCGCCTTGAAGACCGCCCAGAGGCGCTCTCCCGGCTGCGGTTCGCCGAGGGCCTGGTAGCCGCGGGTACTGATTTCGGCGACCAGCTTGTCTTTTTCTTCCAACGTGATCCGTACCCGGTCGCCGAGGACCACCACATCCAGAACCTCACCGTGCAGGTGGTTTCGCGGGCTCCCCTCAGGAAGGCTGTGGTACAAAGCGATATCCCAGGGGTAGACGGTCAGAATCCCCGGCCCGGGGACAACCTTCTCGAAAGGCGCCAGAAAGGCGGAGCCGCCCTGGCTGCGGAAGCCGAGCTTGCCATTCTGGTCCTGCACCTCGCCCAAGATATAGTTGACGCCGACAAAGCGAGCGATGAATTCACTGGCCGGTTCCCGCAGCAGCTGATGAAAACTGCCATGCTGGATGATCTTGCCCTGCTCCATCACCGCGACCCGCTTACGGAAGTAGGCGACCTCCTCAGCATCGTGGGTAACCAGCAGCGACGGGATTCTCAACTCGGTGAGGATGCTGTGCAGCCAGCGACGGATTTCTCCGCGCGCTGAAGGATCGAGCGCTGAAGTCGGTTCATCGAGCAGTAACAGCTGCGGGTCGGTTGCCAGGGTTCTGGCCAGGGCAACCTTCTGCTTCTCTCCTCCTGAGAGGGTCGTGACACTGCGGTTGGCGAGATGTTCGATACCCAGTTTTTCCAACAGCTGGCCGATCCGGGTTTGCCGCTCGCCACGACCGATACCGCGCAGCTTGAGACCGAAGCCGATATTGCCACTGACATCGAGGTGCGGGAAGAGGGCCAGGTCCTGAAAAACCATGCCGATGCGCCGTTTTTCCGGGGGCAAGTCGCGCTTTTTTTCGTCGTCAAAGAGATGCTCCTTGCCGAGCAGCACCTGTCCCGCCTTCGGTCGCCTGAGCCCGGCCAGAAGTTGCAGAAGGCTGCTTTTCCCAGCCCCGTTCGGGCCGAGCAGCACAGTCACCCCGGAAGCGACCGACAATTCCAGGTCGAGCTCAAAACGGCCGAGGGGATACTGCAGCCGACAATAGAGATCAGTCATGCGTCCCCTCCCGCGGTGCCAGCAGGTGGGCTGTCGCCAGCAGCAGCAGTGAAATCAACAGCAGCAGGGCGCCAAGGGAAAAGGCCTGCTGCGGATCGGACTCGAAGGCCGAATAGATGGCCAGCGACAGGGTCTGGGTGTGGCCTGGCAGGTTGCCGGCGAACAGGACAATCACCCCGAACAGGCCGACCCCCTGGGCCAGCGCCATGACCGCTTCGGCAAACAGGCCACGTCGCACCACCGGCAGCACCACATGCCAGAAAGTCTGCCGCGGGGTAGCGCCGAGCAGCAGAGCGGCATCTTCCAGTTTGCGGTCGATGTTGTCGAACAGCAGGGTGCAGCGGCGAACAAAAAAGGGTGCGACCACGAACAGGGTACCGAGGACCACGGCGCTCAGGGTAAAGGGGATACGGATACCGAACCCGGCCAGCAATTCCCCGAGCAGTCCGCGGCGACCGAAAGCGAGCAGCAGGGCAAGACCGGCGACCACCGGCGGCATCACCATCGGCAACTCGAGCAGGATCTCCAGGCCGCGGCGCAAACGGCCCTGACAGCGGGACAGACCGTACGCAGCCGGCAGTCCGAGCAGCAGGATCACCGGCAGTGCCGCCGCCGATGACAGCAGGGTCACCCAGAGCGCCGTCAGCACCGTTCGGTTTTGCAGCTGCTGCAACAACTCCGCCGGGCTGACATTCAGCAGCAGGGCGAAGATCGGCAGCAGAATCAGCAGCCCGAGCAGCGAACCGCAGAGCACCAGCAGCAGAGTGAACAGGCGTGGCCGTCTCACGGGGTAACTCCAGGGCTGAATCCGTGACGGAGGAAAACCTGCAGCGCTTGCTCGCTGCGTAAGAAGGCCAGCAACTGATCAGCTTCTGCCGCTGCGCCACGAACCTTGGCCAGCGGATAACTTGCTTGCGGGTTATGCTGCTCTGGAAGCGCCATCGCTTTCAACTGCGTGCCGCTGGCGCTGTTCAAGTCACTCTGATAGACGATGCCGGCATCGACTTCACCGAGCAGCAGCTTGGCGATAATCGCTTTGACCCGGCTCTCCTGGCTGATCACGTTCGCTTCGATCTGTTGGATCAGTTCTGTGCCGAAGTGCGGATCGTTCGCCAGCCGGGAGAAGAATTGCCGGGTGTAGAAACCGACCGGGACCTGAGGGTTGCCGATTGCCAGCAGCAGACCGGGCCGGGCCAGGTCGCTTAATTGCTGTAGCGGAGCCGGCAGATCGCTACGGACCGCTATTATCAGCCGGTTGCCGAGCAGCGGTACGGGCGGGGCAACCAGCCCTTGCTGTTCCAGACGCTGCATGACCAGTTGGTTGGCGGAGATGAACAGGTCGGCCGGGGCGCCCTGTTCGATCTGGGTGGCCAGGGTCTGGCTGCCGGCGAAGTGCAGATGCACCTGCTGATCCGGCTGTTCGGTTTGGTACCTATGCAGCACTTCGCGCAATGATTCTGACAGCGAGGAAGCGGCAAAAACTGACAGCTCGGCACTGCTGGCCGGTAATGGCCAACTCAGCGATGTGAGCAACAGGAGCGATAGCAGGGAGCGGATCAGCATGCTGACGAAAACACCTTGTTAAAAGAGTTATCGGCAAAGTCATTGACCTGTTGGCGCAAAACTTCAAAGTGCTCGATCAACTTTCTAGCCTCAGTGGTCAATTGCGTTTCGCCGCCGCCCTTGCCACCAGTGCGCCGCTCCAACAATGGAAACGGGGCGTGCTCTTCCATCGCATTCAACTGCGACCAGGCCTTGCGGTAAGAGATCCCCAACTCCTTGGCAGCGGCATTGATCGATCCGCTACGGGCGACTGCGACCAGCAAGCGGTAGCGGCCATCACCGAGGAAAGGCTGACCGTCGAATTCGAGCCAGACCTTGGAGCGGACCCGAAAGGCGCTCATGTCAGAAAGCGCTCGACAATCAGATCACAGAGCCCTTTGGCATCGTTGATGTCGAAGACCGGTACATCCAGCTCCAGCGGGCTGTCGCTGGCCACGGCGAACAGGCTCGGGTCATGTTCTTCGCCGCGGCAGAGCAGCTTTTCACTCCGTTCCCGCCGATGGACCTCGATCTTCGGCATCGAGCTGCGCTTGAAGCCTTCGGTTAAAACGATATCCAGATCGCCGCAGAACTTGGCGATGGTGTCGACCAGGGCCGGCTCCTGATCCTTGGGGTTCTGCTTGACCATGGCCACCTTGGCCGGGGACGTGATCAGTGTGGTATCGGCACCCGCCTGGGTAAGGCGCCAGGAATCCTTGCCTTCATGATCGATACTGAAGCTGTGGGCATCGTGCTTGACAGCACCGACGCGATAGCCGCGTGACTTCATTTCGGTAATCAGTTTTTCCAGTAAAGTGGTTTTACCGGTGCCGCTTTTGGCAACGATCGAAACGACAGGTGGGGTCATCAGTGTTCCTCCTTGAGAAGAGCTAACTGCTCCGGGGTGTTGATGTTGATCAGTGACCGTCGCCAGCCGTCTGGTAGCTCCGGTGGGTCGAGATAACGGATGGCGATCTGTTGGTAAAAATCGTAGATGCGGAACTGGTTCTGGCTCAGCATCAGTTCCATCAGGGCCAGACAGTTCTTGTGATAGAGGGCAAAAACCGGTTCATAGCCTTCCGGTGAGCGCGGAACCACCGCGTCAACCCCGGCGCGATTAGCCAGTAACCGATCGACAATGCGCGGGTCTGGATAGGGCATGTCGCAGGGAGCGACAAAGATCCATTCGGTGTTGGCCCTTTTCAGCCCGGTATGGAGGCCACCCAGGGCGCTGCCGGGGTGGATGTCGGCAAAGCAGGGGATATCGGTTTGCGCCAGATCGGGGCGGTCGCCGGCGATGATGATCTGGGCGAAAAACATCTGCAGCAGCTTCAGCGAGCGGTCGAACAGGCTTTCGCCGTTCAGTTTCAGATTGGCTTTATCCTGCCCCATGCGCCGGCTTTTGCCACCCGCCAGTAAGACGCCGGTGACATCCGGGTACAAGTTGTTCTCATCGGTGTGCGAAATCTGCATAGCGAGTATCCTGAAAAAACCCTTCGCAAAGGGTGACGTAATTATTGTCTGACTCTAAGAATGGTAGATAATAACCGAAAAAGCAGAAAATGAAAATATAAACATATCTATTTAAGAATAAATTTAGAGATAGCTTCGGCCACCGACATAGGTTTTTTTCCAGAAATTGTTCGCCAGGCTGGCAATGCGGACGGTTTTACCGGTGCGCGGGGCATGGATAAAATTGCCACTGCCGACATACATACCGACGTGGGTGACCCGCTTGCCCCCCTTGGTGGCAAAGAAAACCAGATCCCCTTGCTGCAGTTTTTTCTTGGCGACATAGTGGCCGGCATTGAACTGCATCCGCGAATTGCGCGGCAGGTTCAGGCCGTTGAGCCGATAACTGACCATGGTCAATCCGCTGCAGTCAAAGCCGTTTTTACGATCTTCGCCCCCCCATCGATAGGGCACACCGAGGAAGCGTTTGGCGGTTTTCACCAGTTCACCGCGCAGATTCCCCTGGCCGCTGCGGGCAATCCGGGCAGCGGCGTAATCTTCCGGAATGACGATAAAGAAATTGCCGAGCAGGCCCTGATTCTGCAGACTCTCGGCTTCGCCACGCGCCTGCTGGTATGACCGATGGTTGCCGAAGCGGACTTTGAACAGGCCCGATTCGTGGCGAAAATAATAGGCGTCAATCCCGCGAGCTTCCAGAACTTGCTCCAGGCGGACTGCGTTGTCCAGGTTGGAGAAGGCCCCGACCTGAACAGAGAAGCCCATCTTCTGTAAAGGTTCGACCGGCTGGGTGGGGAGCGGCGGAGCCTCTTCCAGGATTTGCGCGATCGGGTCGGAACTTCCCGGCGTGGGTGAATAAACCGAGGGTCCCCCGCAAGAGCAGAGAAGCAGCAGCAGGAGAAGCAGGATGCTGTGGCGAAATGGCAGAATGATCATGCGCGCCAGCATAGCAGAAGCCTGGCAAAGACTGGACAGTTATTCTGTTTGCCTCTGGCGCAAGGAGCGCGAAAAAAACGCCAGTAAGAGCAGCAGGCAGAGTATAAAATAGCCGCAGAACCAGGGCAGCGAGTCGATGAAAACCAGATTTTTTAAGGCGTTTTCGGCCAGCTCAGGGTGTGCTGCGAGATCCTGTTTCCGTAAATAAGTTAACAGCAACGAATAAAGGCTACCGATTCCGCCGTAGCCGAGGTTCAGAAACAGGCCTTTAAAACTGAGTACCGTCGCCCGTTGCTCCGAGCTGGTCGCCTGGTTCAGGTAATGGCTGAGAAAAAAACCGATCAGGTACATGTTGCTGAACAGCAGCAGCGCCGGAATGATGCCGAGCCAGGGCCAGGCAAAGGTCATTCCGGTCAGGCCGAACAGTATCAGCAGCGCTGTCAACGACAGGTTGAACAGCGGGGAGCGCTTTTCAGTTAGGCGTCTGGCGATTCCCGGCATGATAAAACCGAACAGCGCCAGTGTCGAACCGAGGACACCGAACAGGGCTTCGGGGATCTCGATAACCCGGTAATACTGACTGGCCATGGTCAGAATCATCCGGATGACGCTGTCGTAGAGCAGGCCGAACAGAATCAGCCCCAAGACGAAGGGGGTGCGGAAAATCCAGCGACCGGCCTGCCAGACGAGTCGAAATGCCGTGCCGATGGTTGCTTTGCGGTTTTTTTTTGATGGTCCGCCGCTTGCAACTTCGCGCATCTTCAGGGTGGTCAGCAGGGTGAGAATCGCTGTGACCAGAGTCAGGTAGATCGGCAGCCGCAGGGTGGTCTCACGGGTGATTTCCAGCCCGATAGCGAAAAAACTCACCAGCGTCTGCAACAGGGACGGATCGTAAATGATCCCACCCAAGGTCATCGCCACCACGAAGCCGGCCGACTGAATCTGGGTCTGCCGTTCCAGGACCTGCCCCCACTGCTCGATATCCCCTTCCCGTTTCAAACTGTCGTAGGCAAGTGCTTCATCGGCGCCGCTGGCGGCGGCTTCAGCCATACCGCTCAGGATCCGGTTGACGACAAACACCCAGAACAGCAGGGTCAGGTTGCCCTGCGGGACAAAGGCCCAGAGAGCGATTTCGATCACCATCAAGCAGCCGGCAAACACCAGCAGGTTGCGCCGACCGATGGTGTCGGCCAGGGCACCGGAGGGGACTTCGCAGAGAACGATGGTGGCTGCCCAGACCACGTTGAGGATGGCGAATTGGGAAAGGGTCAGGCCGAAATCGAGAAACAGGATCGAAAAGACCGGGTAGTAAAAACGGGCGTTGAACAACACCCGGAAGATGATGAACAGCCGGACGTTGGCAATCTGATAAGGAGATCTGGCGGTTGAACCCATCGGTTATCCGGTCGTCAAAGGGAGTGGCTCTGCTTGTTTCTGTAGTGTTTCGATTCTATCCGGCAAATCATTTTTCCGGCAGGGTGCGGCGCAAAAACAGGTAGCCGACGATACCGGAAAGCAGCGAACCGATGATGATCCCCAGCCGTTCATCGAACAGCAGGTTGGCGCCGGTTTCTTCAAAGGCGAGGGAGCCGATGAACAGGCTCATGGTGAAACCGATGCCGCAGAGAATCCCGGTGCCGTACAGCGTGCCCCAGCTCATGCCGGATGGCAAACGGGTCATATTCATTTTGATCCCCAGCCAGCAGAAGCCGAAAATGCCGATCTGTTTGCCGACAAACAGGCCGCAGGCGATACCGACCGGAATCGTGTGCAACAGGTCGTCGAGCCCGATTCCGGACAGGTCGATACCGGAGTTGGCAAAGGCGAACAGCGGCAGAATGATAAAGGCGACCAGACCGTGCAGCTCGTGCTCCAGCTCGTGTAACAGTGAGGTGCCGGTCTCATTCGGCTTGATCGGGATGAACAGCGCCAGCAGCACCCCGGCCAGAGTGGCGTGAACACCCGATTTGAGCAGGGCCACCCACATGAACAGGCCGAAGATAAAATAGGGCGCCCGCCGCTGAACGCCAAGCCGGTTGGTGACCAGAAGAGCCAGCAGGCAAATCGCGGCGACGCTTATAGCGCTGGCCGAAATATTGGCGGTATAGAACAGGGCGATGATCAGGATCGCGCCGATGTCGTCAAAGATCGCCAGCGAGGTGAGAAAGATTTTCAGGCTGGTCGGCACCCGTGAACCGAGCAGCGAGAGCACTCCCAGGGCGAAGGCAATGTCGGTCGCCGCCGGGATCGCCCAACCCTGAGCTGCAGCTGGGTCAGCATAATTGAATACCAGGTAAAAAAGAGCCGGCACCAGCATCCCGCCGATCGCCCCGAGGCCGGGCAGGATAATGTTGCTCAGTTGCGCAAGTTCCCCTTCGAGCATCTCCCGCTTCAGCTCCAGCCCGACCAGCAGAAAGAAGATCGCCATCAGGCCGTCGTTGATCCACAGCAGCAGCGGCTTGGCAATTTCCAGCGCCCCGATCTGAACCGCCACCGGGGTGTTGATCAGCAGTTTGGAGAGACCGGCAATCGGCGAATTGGCCAGAATAATGGCGCACAGAGCAGAGATCATCAGCAGAATGCCGCCGGCGGCGTCCTGCTTGAGAAAACTGTGAAACCAGCTGTCGGACTGTTCCATAAATAACCTTTAGGCTGCTATGTAGCGAAGGGTGGATAAGATATAGGTGTATTATAACCAAACGCGGTCGTTTTTCGCGTGACCTGATCACAACTTCACACTTTAGGCTGCGAACAACTTTAACGGATAAAGTGAAAGGAGTGTGACAATGAGCATGAACATCAATAAACAGCAGTGGGTTGAACTGTTTCGGGAGACCGGCTTGGTGGAAGAAATGATGGAAGCCTGGCATCGGCTGTTTGAGGCGAATTACCCTGACGGTCATCAGGGGTTTCTCGAGTGGCTGCAGTTAACTGCCTCAGAGATCGCGGCGATTCGGCAACGCTTCAGCTAACATTACAGGACGCAACATGTATCGAATTGGCCAGTTGGCAGAAAAATTCTCTCTTTCGCGCAGTAGCCTGCTCTACTACGACCGGATCGGTTTGCTGAGCCCTTCCGAACGTAGTGAAGCGGGCTACCGCCTCTATTCTCAGGTCGATGCCGAACGGCTGCAGTCGATCTGTGCTTATCGCGAGGCCGGCCTTAGCCTTGAGGAGATCGCCAGTATTCTCGACACCCTCGAGGTGCCGCAACGGGAGGTCCTGGAGCGGCGGATGCGGGAGATCGGTCAGAACATCAAGGTGTTACAGCAACAGCAGCAAATGCTGGCCAGGATGCTGAAGATCAAGGCGAGCAGCGGCCCGTTCGCCGTGACCGGCAAGCAGTTGTGGGTGGAGATGTTCCGCGCCGCCGGGATGGACGAGGCGGCGATGCGCTGTTGGCACCGCGAGTTCGAACAGCGGGCGCCGGAGGATCATCATGCTTTCTTGCGCGCTCTCGATATCAATGAAAAGGAAGCGATACAGATCCGTAAGCTTTCTGCCAACATGGAAACGAATTCAATGGAGATGGATTTCTTTTATCAACTCTACGAAGCGGTTGATCGCCAGGGGCCAGGGTCCAGAGCGGATACCTGCCGAGCACTGCAGCTGTTGCCGGCCGTTCCCGCCCAACCGAGGGTTCTCGATATCGGTTGCGGCTGCGGTGCCCAGGCGCTGGTGCTGGCCGAACAGCTGGACGGGCAGATCATCGCCGTCGACAACCATCAACCGTTCCTCGATCGTTTGAGAAGCGAAGCGGAAAAGCGTGAACTGACCGACAAAATTCTGCCGCAACAGGCCTCCATGTTCGATTTACCCTTTGCCACCCAGAGCTTCGACCTGCTCTGGTCGGAAGGGGCGATCTATATCGTCGGCTTTGCCGAAGGACTGAAGCGCTGGAAGCCTTTGCTCAAACCGGGCGGTTTCGTCGCTCTGACCGATATGATCTGGCTGCAGAAAAACCCCCCAGAGGAGATAGCTGATTACTGGCAGGTCAACAACCCAAATATGCCGCAGCTGGCAGAGCGACTGGCAGAGGCTGATCGGGCCGGTTATCAGCTGATCGATCATTTTACAATTTCGGCCGCGGCCTGGAGCGAAGAATACTACCGCCCGCTGCGCGAGCAGATCGCCCGGATGCGTGAAGAGCTGGCCTGGAACGAAACGGCAGAGAAGGTTTTTGCCATGACCGAGGAAGAAGCCGATATGTATGAGCGTTTCGGAGAATACTATGGCTATGAATTTATTCTGCTGAAGAAGCCCTGAAACAGGAGAAATGTGCTCATCATCGCCGCAACATATTTAATTGGAAATGTGAGGTCAAGGTGTCCTGGAATGAACCGACCACCTCCAGCGAGATTTTCAGTCGTCCCCTTTCAACCCGGTCGAGGGAAGATGGGGCAATATAATTATCCGGATCGTGACCGGCAACCGATGAGGCGATCTGGCCACGCAAGCGGAAAAAGGTCAGCAGATTGAAAGCCGCCTCCAGGTCACTGACCTGTTTTTTGTCAAGAACGTCCCGCTGCTGCAGAATCTGAAGTTTGTCATGGGTGCTGCCTTCAAGAATCCCGATCTCCAGCGCCAGCGTCTTGACCCCTTCGGTGATGGCAAAAATCCCGCCTTTTTTCAGATCCAGCTGGCCGACATGTTCCCCCTGCTTGATGGTCTTGATGCGCCCGAAAAAACCGAGTGGTGGTGGAAAACGGCAGACGTTGGCCGCCATGTGGGCGAGGAAAATCCCGTTTTCCCGGGCCCGCTGGACCACGTGAGCACGCAGCTCCAGCTCCAGCGCCGGATCACCCCAGAGGGTCCGCATATCGGAGAACATGCTGAAGTTGAGAATGTTCTCGCCACTCGGCGCCGCGATCCAGCTGTCGATGGCATCCTTCCAGTCGCTGATGTTACGGCGCCAGAATTCATTCTTGGCCATGATGCCGCCCGGGCATTCGGGGACGCCGATTTCGATCAGGGCATCGATTAACGCCTGCGAAAAATCGGCCAGCCTGGAAATTTCCTCTTCCGTGAGCGTGTCAGCAAAAATAATAGCGTTATCCTGGTCGGTCTTTAAGGTTTGCTCGCGGCGCCCTTCACTGCCGAGAACCAGATAGGAGCAGCCTTTTGGCAGGTCCGGGAAGCTGTCGCGCTGGAGGTTTTCTATCAGCCGCAGGGTGATCTGGTCGTTGAGCAGCGATATGAGCTTGACCAGGTCCTGGGTGCGAACTCCGTTACCGCGCAGGAAAACGATCAGCTCTTCCATGTGATCGTGAATTGTTTTCAGATCGTGGATGTTTTTCGCTTCGTCGATGGAGCGCAGCAGTTTCTGCGGTGAGCGGTTCTGCAGGCGGATGATGTCCGATTCGTTGATGATGCCGACCAGGCGGTTCTGCTTGTCAACCACGCCGACCCGGTGAATCCGGTGGCGTGACATCTGATAAAGGACCTCAAAGAGAGTGTCCTCTTCATGGACTGAGATCACTGGTGCGGTCATCACTTCCCGGACCACCGATTTGCTCGGATCGACCTGGGCGGCGACCACCTTGCTGCGCAGGTCGCGGTCGGTCATGATACCGACCGGTTCCCCCTTATCATCACAGGCGATGATGCTGGAGATACTCTTTTCGTGCATGACAACAGCGGCAGCGAGAATGGTGTCTTCGATGTGGCAGGTAATCAGGTTGCGAAGACAGTAGTCTTTAACCGGCAGGAAGAAGGTATTTTCTTCTGGCATAATTTTGAAACTCCCAGTGGTGCAGCAAAAGTCTTAGAAAAATTTTACGCACAGAGCGGGAACTGTCAATCTTTAGTCGCAGAATAAAGGTTTTTTTGCTGCTGGAGGGATGGGTTGGCTGGGGTTATTTTTCGAGCTGTTGATATTCGGCCAGAAAATCCTGACCATCCAGCTGACCGTCAATCCGGAGCCATTGGCCAGTCTTTGGCGAGCGCAGCAGCAGGGAAGAGTCGAGCGTGATCATGTCGGATGGCTTGATATCGAAAGCGGTCATCACCTGGTTGATAGCGGTTTTGTCGCCGGTGAGGAAATCCCAGCCCGGCTGGGCCTGGTAGCGTTGTAGATATTCGCGGATCACCTCAGGGGTGTCGGTTTCCGGGTCGACCGAAATCGACACCAAACGAACCTGTTTCGGGTTTGGTGCCAGCCGCTTTTGCAGGTTGGAAAATTTCACCGACTGGTTCGGACAGAGGGTGGTGCAGGAGGTGAAAATAAATTCCAGCATGATCGGTTTACTCGCGCTGAGGTACTCACGGAGCGGCACAGGTTCGGCCTGCTGGTTGAGCAGGGTGACCTCCGGAACCTGGTAGTCGACGACGATCCGCCGATAGCGTTCTTTTTCCAGGGTCAAAAAATAGATCAGGACGGCCAGGGCGACAAAGCTGATCAGCGGCAGGATGGTCTTTTTCTTCATTACTTTAGCGCTCGTTTGCGGCAATCTCCTGGTGCAAAGAGCTATATTTTGTCAACGGTTGACTCAGCCCGGGCAGCAAGCCGAACAGGGTGCCGAGAAACAGGCAACAGTATAAAGGGTAGCCGATAAAAGCGTAATTCTTTTGCAGCATGTCGAAGGGGCAGTGGTGAGTCGGCAGCTGGTAAATATAGAGGGAGATAAAGGAAACGATCGACGTCAGAGCAACGAAAAACAGTCCCAGGGTGGCAACAAACAGCAGGTGGCGGAAGAGCGCGGCCGGCGAGCCCAGGCAGAGGATCAGTGAGATCAGATAGCCACCCGCGGTGAGAAAGAAGGTCAACATCGTTGGTGCCACCGGCAGACCGGCCAGTTCGCTGGCGACAGAATCGTTGCCGAGGCTGAACAGTGAGCCGCAGCAGGAGGTGATAATCTCCGGCTGCAGGCCGCTAAAGTAGCTGTAGAGCAGATAAAGATCGAGGCCGACCAGCGGCGTCAAAAGCAGCAGGGCCAGATATTTTGCCCGCACCAGCGGTGTATCCTCGGTCCGCTGGTCGAGCCGGTTAAAGTGGACCCAAAGGCCGGCAGCAAAAAACAGGATGATCTTGACCAACAGCGCCAGCCAGCCGATCTGGTTGGCATTGAGAGCCCCGGTGGCGCACATGGCACCGATAAACAGCCGGTGGATATCCTCAAGCGTGTAAAGGAACAGCAAGCCGGAGATAATTTCAAAGCCGAAGGCATAGGTAACAAGCGTTGAGACCAGGTAGGTTTTTCGCTCCAGCAGCAGCTGTTGTTCCGAGCTGCTTTGCGGGTTCCAGCGGGTGAGTATTTTCAACCCCAGCCCGGCTGCATAGAGCAGCATAACAAAGGCAATCGAGGTGCCGAACAGCAGCGCAATGATGCCGGGATTAAGAATCACAGCGTGTCCACCTCATGCAAGGATCCATCATGCATGGCAAAACAGCGATCGACCAGGGCATGTTGATAAACCTCGGGATCGTGGGTGGCGATAATGATGGTTTTGCCTTCCCGTTTCAACAGCCCGAGGATCACCAACAGTTCTTCCGCCAACTTGCTGTCGAGATGGGCGGTCGGCTCGTCGGCAATGATGATCTCCGGTTGATTGATCAGTGCTCGGGCAATAGCGACCCGCTGCTGTTCGCCACCCGAGAGCTGACGGATCTTCATGTGCCGTTTGCTGCTCAGAGCAAGCTTTTCCAGGACTTCGTCTGCCAGGACCTGCATCTGGTCACTGTTCATATCGGTTGGATAGAGCGGCAGCAGAATATTGTCGAAGACATTCAGATCGCGCAACAAATTGAATTGTTGAAAAACAAAGCCGAACGACTGCCGCCTGATGCCAGCCAGAAAGCGTTCCGGAAGCTTGGCCACATCCCTGCCGGCCAGTTGAATGCTGCCCGAGGTCGGTCTGGCCATGCAGCCGATCAAACTGAGCAGCGATGTTTTCCCGGAGCCGCTCGGCCCCTTCAGGACCGCAACCTCGCCTTGCGCCAGCGAGAAAGAGATGTCGGTTAACGCCTGCACTTCATCGGGACGCTGACGATTATAGATTTTGCAGAGGTTTCTGGCTTCAATCAGCGGTACCATCGGCTTAGCTCCTCATCACACTGTCCGGATCGGTGACCGCCGATGTCCAGGAGGGGATGACCGTGCAGGCGATGTAGGGAACGATGGTCAAAATTGCCAGAACAAACAGCTGGTAGAGATCGATTGACGGAGTCAACTGGAATTCCGGAAACAACACCGACCAGCCCTGAATGACCGGGGTCAAGGCGCTGGCACCGTAAAAGTAGATATGCAGGTAGGCAATGATGCTGCCGAGCAGAAAAGAGCTCAGAGAAATGGCCAAGCCTTCCCAGAATTTCAACATCAGCACATCGCTGGTATCCCAACCGATCGCCTTGAGGATCCCGATCTCCCGCTTTTCTTCGGCACTGATGCCGGTTGCCTTGTCCCAGGCGAGGATGCAGAAAGCGATCAGGGCGGAGACGAACAGCGTCAGCATGATCCCGCTGCGCCAGTTGAAGACCGTATCGTAGGTATGCAGGATTTCGCTTTTACCGATCGGGCGGGTGTCAGGCAGCTCGAACTTGATCTTTTTCGCCAAAGTGGCGATCTCTCGTTGATTGTGAACTTGAATGGTCAGGTCGGTGGCTCGGTCAGCGGGAAAGTTGAAGAAGCGACGGAGTTCGGCTTCGCGCAGCAGGATCAGGTCGTTGGTCAGCAGGTTCGATTCAGCTTTAAACAGGCCGCTGATTTCGTAGAGCAGGGTCTGGTTTTCGGAGTCGATCAACACCAGGCTGTCACCGAGAGTCACTCCATAGGCCTGGGCAATGCCATTGCCGATGGCGCACTGTTTGGCGTCGGTTGGAAATGTGCCATCGAGGAGCTGTAGATCGGTTGCTTTATCGTTAACGCCGAGCAGGGTGAAGTTGACCTTTTTAAGGCTGTCGTAGTAGTAACCCCAGATTCGCGGTGTGACCTTGCCAACACCTGGAAGCTCGCTGATTATCTCCGCATACTGGATGGGGATCAGATCATGGCGTCCGCCCGCCAGACGTTGCACCACCAGATCGGGCGCACTGGTCAGGACTTTGGCTGCTTCGTTGCGCAACGATTGAGTCAGAAAGAGAATCGAGGCCAGGGTGGCCACGGTCAAGGTATAAACCGCTAAGATAGCAAAATTCTTCTGCTTGCGCCGGAGCAGTGACGAGAGCGCGTGCTCTAGAATTTTCAGTTTTCGCGCCATCAGAGCGGCCCCTTTTTTTGCACGCGGAGACTGGTGCTCTGAAATGTTCGACCCGGTGGGACAATCGAACCGGCAGGAAAGTGATCAAAGGCACCCGGATAATCCTGAAAAGCGGTAAAGGAGTCAGCCTGGGAGGGATGCCGGGTGTAGCGAGCTTCACTCCAGATCGACAGGTCCGTCAAGCCCAGCCGTAGCACCAGTTGCCGCTCGCCTTCAAGCTGCGAAGTTTGCCAAGCCGCGGGTCCTTGTTGCAGCAAAAAAAACAGGATCAGTGCTGAACCAAGTTGAAAACAGATGAAAAAGATAGAGCGCCGCATTAATCCGTCTGCAGGTGTTGCGGGGTCAGTTGCTCAAAGGTGATAATTGTTTCGCCTTTGTGGTCACGGGCAAAGGTTTTGGCTGCATCCTCTCCGGCAACCGGGATCATCTCTTTGCCCATCGGTCCATAGACGTCGCTGCCAAGCACGAGATAAACCTGCTCAACGGGCAGTTGCCGGGTACTGTAATAGTCGGTGACGTAGATCGCATCGATCGCATCGCGGGTGCGCGAGTCATTCTTGTTCGGCAAGGAATAGTAATAGCGGAACAGGTCCTTGGCCCCATCGAAATGCAGTTGTGAACCATCCTGGAAGATCAGCGTTGCCAACCAGTCCCGGTAGGGGTAGACAAACATCCCACAGACCGGGCAGCGGTCCCGCTTGTCCGGCATTTCCGGCTTCGCTGCAATGCCTGGGCTGGAAAGCCCAAGCAGCAGGACAATAAGGGTCAGGGTGGATAAGCGCATATTAGTCAGTCCTATTTTTTATCCATGCCATGCTGTTGCATCTTCATTTTCTTCATTTTACGTTTGTTGCGGATCATCATCGTATCTTGGTACATATCCTCGTAAGCCGCTTTCATCGCCTGATCAAAGCCAACGATCATTCCGCCGCTACGGGCAACAAACTGCTCTGCCGCAGTTTTTTCGTTGAACGCCCATTTTGCGCGTGAGGTCATGACGCCCGGTTTATCTCCACCGATGACCCAAAAGGCCTGTTCGGCATCGATCAGTTGTTTGCTGTTCAGATCTCCGACCTTAATGGTTTTTGGCGTTTTGTCAATGCTCAGGGCAAATTCAACTGCGGCACAATGCAGGCTGCAGGTACCAACAGAGCTACCGTTATCGTAATCGATCAGCATGCGGCTGTGGGCAAATTTAACCCGGTTCATGCCGCAGTAGTTGCAGGAGGCATGCTGTTGCTGATCAAGCTGTTCAGCGGCAACCGCCAGGCAGGAGAGCATCAGGCTGGTGAGCAGGGCAAATAACAGCGTTTTTTTCATCTTTTGGCCTCCGTGGATATGGGATGTGATGCAGGCAACAGATAATTCTCCTGCCAATTAGAGAACAATGGCCAAGTATATCAATTGACTTGGAAGTCCGACAATGAAAAGAGTGATAAAGAGTGTGGCTTTGTTAACAGATTTTTCGATCGAGGCCCCGATATTGAATTGCTTCAGACAAATACTGGCGCTCAATTTTCTCATGACCGGCTAGATCTGCGATGGTTCTGGCCAGTTTGAGGATGCGGGTGTAGCTGCGGGCAGAGAGTCCGAGACGGGTGGTGACCTGTTCGAGTAGCTGCTCGCCGGCCACATCCAGCCGACAATAGCGCCCGATGTGGCGAGTTTGCATCTGGGCGTTACTGTGCAGGCCATAGTTGACTAGCCGCTCGCGCTGAATTTGGCGCGCACGGTTGACCCGGGCGCGGATCTCGGCACTGCTTTCTCCCGGCGTGTTGTCAGACAGGTCTTTGTGCGGGACCGGCGGCACTTCGATGTGCAGATCGATCCGGTCGAGCAGTGGTCCGGACAGGCGACTGCGATAGCGCTGAATCATCAGCGGGGTGCAGGTGCAGGGGTTTTTCTGGTGCGGATCACTCAAGAAACCACAGGGGCAGGGATTCATCGCCGCCACCAGCATGAAATTGGCCGGATACGTCAGGCTCAGGGCGGCGCGGCTGATGCTGACCTGGGCATCTTCCAGCGGTTGTCGGAGCATTTCCAGAACGTTTTTTTTGAACTCGGGAAACTCGTCGAGAAACAGAATTCCGTGGTTGGCCAGCGAGACTTCCCCTGGTCGAGGATAGCTGCCGCCGCCGATCAAGCCGGCATCAGAGATGGTGTGGTGCGGAGAGCGGAACGGCCGTTGGCCAACCAGGCCGTGGCTGTGGCCGAGCAGGCCGGCGACGGAGTGAACCTTGGTGGTTTCCAGCGCTTCTTCAAATGAGAGTTCCGGCAGGATTGATGGCAAGCGGCGGGCAAGCATGGTTTTTCCGCTGCCGGGTGGACCGCTCAGCAGGACATTGTGAGCGCCGGCTGCGGCGACTTCGAGCGCCCGCTTGACATGTTCCTGACCCCGAACCTCGGCAAAGTCCTCGCTATCAACCGGAGTTGAGAAACTGTCGACAGGGCAGCGAAAGGGGTTCTGTTGCTGCTCACCGTTGATCAGCGCCACCACTTCGCCAAGATCTTTGACCGCATAGATCGGGGGTCCGTTGACGACCGCCCCTTCGGCGGCATTTTCACTCGGCAGGATCAGCGCCTGATCGCCCCAGCTGCGGGCGGCCACGGCAATCGGTAACACGCCGCGCACCGGCTTGACCCGACCGTCAAGGGAAAGCTCACCGAGCAGAATGAAATTTTCCAGCTGTTTTTCATCAACGACGCCGGTGGCGCAGAGCAGGCCGATAGCGATCGGCAGATCGAAGGCGGCCCCGTCCTTACGGATATCGGCTGGGGCCAGGTTGATGGTGATGCGCCGGGCGGGGAAATCGTAACCGGAGTTTTTGATCGCCGATTTGACCCGGTCTTTACTCTCCTTGACCGCACCTTCCGGCAATCCGACGGTGGAAAACTGTGGCAGGCCTTGGGCGATATCGACTTCGACCTCGACCGGATAGGCATCGATGCCGAACAAGGCACCGGATGTGACGCGAGCTAGCATAAAATCCCCCCCCAGGGTTTAACTGTTGATATTAAATAATCAGCAGGCCGAAGAGCTATGAATCGTGAGCCAGTTCCTCCAGCAGTTTTTCTGCCATGACTGCCGCAACCGCCCCGTCACCGACAGCCGTTGAGACCTGCTTAAGAACCGATGTTCGGCAATCACCGGCCGCCAGGATTCCCGGAACTGAAGTGCACGTATTTTCGCCGGCGACGATGTAGCCGTCTTCGTCCAGGTGCAACAGATCGGCAACAAAGCCGGTGGTTGGCGTTACGCCGACGGCGACAAACATCCCTTGCACTTCTATTTCACGAGTTTCGCCGGTCTTGACATCACGCAGGACCGCTCCGCTCAAGCCGCTCTCGTCAGAGAGCAAGCTATCGACCACGGAGTTCCAGGCCATCTCGATTTTTTCGTTCTGCATGATCCGCTGCTGGAGGATCTTGGTGGCCCGCAGTTCGTTGCGGCGATGGACCAAGATTACTTTGCTGGCAAAACGGGTCAGGAACAGGGCTTCCTCGGCAGCGGTGTCGCCGCCACCGATCACCGCGATCGGCACATCGCGGAAGAAGGCACCGTCGCAGGTAGCACAGTAGGAGACGCCGCGACCGACCAGCCCCTGTTCGTCGTCGAGTCCAAGCGGGCGTGCCACCACCCCGGTGGCGATGATGACGGCTTTGCAGGTCCGTTCCTTGCCATCGACAATCAGGGTTTTGCTGGCGGGGCCATTGTCGATTATTTTTTCTACCGTGCCGTAACCGGTTTCCAGGCCGAACTCGACACAATGCTCCTGGAATTTCATCATCAGCTCCGGGCCGTCGATGCCACCCGGGTAGCCGGGCCAGTTTTCGACCTTGGTGGTCATCATCATCTGACCACCCATCATCATCTTTTCCAGCATCAGGGTTTTCAGCATGGCGCGGGATGCGTAGAGGCCGGCGGTCATACCCGCAGGGCCGCCACCGATGATAATGACGTCGTATTCTGAATCACTCATTTGCGAGCTCCTTGTTGCTCATTAATATGCAAAGCTCCGTATTCTTGCACATCGCCGGGCGAAAGTGCAACCTTTAGCCGGGTGTTGAGTTTGTCGTGATGGAGCGGTACACTTGGCGGGTCTATTTTTGTTCGGAGAGTTCAAAAGATGCTTAAGTTATTGAAAATATTTGCCTGGTTGCTGCTCACACTGATTGTACTGGTCGCTGGCGACCAATTACTGGTTCGGGTCCCGCTGGATGTTCCAGGAGTGACCCAGGCGCAGACCTTTTATGTCGATTTCCGGGCGCGCCTGTTCGGCCTGGTCGGGATCGATCAGCCGGACGGGGGGGCGGGAAAATCGATCGAGCAGGTGATCGAGGCGAGCCAGCCAACGTCAACAGAGGCACCAAAAGCGGCCCAGCGTTATCTCTATGTTGATGATTCCGGCGTGCTGAATTTTGCCGACAGTTTGCAACTGGTCCCCGAGCGCTACCGCAAAGATGCCCAGCCACTGGAAGAATAGGGCTGGCCGTCAGGGGGTGCCGTAAATATCAGCCCGGCGGTCAGCGAGGATATCGATCTGGGCGCGATATTTTTCCATCTCGCGGTAATCGAAATCGGCGACCAGTTCGACGTCGCTCTCTTCAGCCATCTGCAGAACATTCCCCAGCGGTGAAATCAGCTGGCTCAGGCCGAAGAAGTCGAGCTTGCCCTGTACGCCGCAACAGTTGGCGGCGATAATGAACAGCTGGTTTTCGATCGCCCGGGCGCGAAGCAGGGTTTTCCAGTGTTCCTGGCGCGGCTTCGGCCATTCGGCCGGCAGGCAGATGATTTCGGCGCCTTCCAGGGCCAGCTTGCGGAACAGCTCGGGAAAGCGCAGATCATAGCAGATGGCGATTCCTAGCCGTCCGATGGAGGTTTCCGCCACCAGGGACTGGTGGCCGGCACCGAGATACTCGTCTTCACGCATGGTCGAGAACAGGTGGAGCTTGCGGTAGCTGCCGACCAGTTTCCCCTTGTCTATCACGTAGGCGGTGTTGTAGATGGTGTCATTCTGCAGTTCCGGCAGGCTGCCGACGCTGACGAGGTTCAGTTTTCGGCACTCTTCTTGTATCTCTTCCAGCACGCGCGGAGTCTCTTTGGCCAGTTCCTTGAGGTTGCGGTAGTCATAACCGCAACTCCACATTTCTGGCAAGACTGCCAGCTGTGCTCCACGGGCAGCGACCCGCTGCAGGGCGGCAGTGGCTTTGTCGAGGTTGGCGTCGATGTATCCGAGGGTGATGTTGAACTGGATTGATGAACAGGTCAGCTGTTTCATTTGTGGCTCCAATTAATTTAAAAATAAAATATGGTTCTATTTATTCGAGGCCTCTCTGCAGGCTGTTTTTACGCTGCTCAGGTCAGGTTTCCAGTGGCCCTTCGTCGAAGCTAGAACAGTGGATTCGCTTGACCTTGCCATTTGTCTCATGCTAGATATGCGATGTTTTTAGCAGCTCTTGTACTCTTGTAAGATTAGCGTGGCCGTGCACCGATTGTCCAGAAACAGTTGCCTGCTCTTTGGAGGCTGATCTTGTCGGGCAGCGGTCACAGGGGATCTTCAGAGTCAATGGCAGGTTTCGATCGATCGGATCTGCTGGTTTTTTTCTCGCTTACACTTTGTATACTGCATACAGATTGTGCAGGTCGGGCCGGTGGAGAGAGTTTATTTGTCATTTCGATTGCGGCTGAAGCTAAGGCTGCAGCTTTTTGTAATTAATATTATTCAAATCGGGTTATGAGATCATGAAGGCGAAAATTGCCACCTTTGTCATCATGCTGGGTTTCTGGGTTGTTCTGTCCGGCATGTTTGATGCCTTCCATTTTTCGCTGGGGGTTATCTGCTGCCTGCTGGTGACTCATTTCAGTTCTGATCTGCTCTTTCCTGAGCATGGCAAACCCTGGCTGCGTGAGATAATCGGACTGCTTCTCTATTTTCCCTGGCTGGTCTGGGAAATCCTGCTTGCCAATCTGCAGGTCGCTTATATTATTCTACACCCGCGGATGCTGGAGAAAATCGATCCGCACCTGTTCCGTTTCAAGTCTAAGCTGACCCGGCCGATGGCCAAGGTCACCATGGCCCAGTCGATTACCCTGACGCCGGGTACCATCACTGTCAATATCCATGAGGACGAAGAGACCGAATTTACCGTTTATGCCCTGACTTCAGAGGCCGCCGAATCGTTGCCGGGCGAAATGGAAGAACGGGTCGCCCGGGCATTGGAGTTCAAATAATGGCAGAACGATTTATCCTCGGCATTGCGATTGCCTTGATCCTGCTGATTCTGGTCAGCCTCTACCGGCTGGTGTTCGGCCCGTCAATCCTCGACCGGGTGCTCAGCGGCAACGTGGTCGGCACCAAGACCACCGTCCTGCTGCTCTTGATCGGCCTCCTCTATCAGGATCTGGGGATGTTTGTCGACATCGCGGTCGCCTATGCCTTGCTCAATTTTATCGCGACCTTGGGCGCGTCCAAATTCTTTATCCGCAAAAAGCATGATTTTCAGGATGAAGTCGCAGGAGGTGAATCATGACCTATGTGGGGATCGCCTTTATGCTGGCCGGGCTGTTTTTCTTTTTTGTTGGCGTGGTCGGGGTGCTGCGGTTGCCCGATTTCTATACCCGGATGCATGCCGCCGGCAAGTGCGATTCGCTGGCTGCCGAACTGGTGATTATTGGGGTGGCCCTCTATAACCTGCAGGATTTCACCCTGGCATCGGTTCTGGTCAGTTTGAAAATTCTGCTGATTGCTGCGTTTATTTTTATTGCCAGCCCGACTGCGACCCATGCAATTACCGAGGCGGCGCTGATTCTGGGGCTTGAGCCCTGGAAGAAGGGGACTAAATAATATGTGGGCGATCGATCTGCTGTTGCTGGCCCTGGTGGTGATCTGTGCCATCGCCGCGATCAGCGTCAAAGACCTGCTCGGGGCGACAATCATCTTCGGGGTTTACAGCTTTCTGATGTGCCTGCTCTGGGCCGATATGGGCGCGGTTGACGTCGCTTTCACCGAGGCGACCGTCGGCGCCGGGATCAGTACCGTGCTGTTTATCGCGGCCATTCTGCATACCACTCGCAGGAGTAAAGACTGATGAAAACGCTGGCCTTGATTGCGACCCTGGTAACCGGAGCCATCCTGCTGTATGGAACCATGGATTTTCCTGCCTGGGGTGACCCGCAGGCACCGGCAGCAGTGCATTTGTCGAACCATTATATCGAAAATGCGGTATCAGAAACCCATGTACCGAACCTGGTGACCGCAGTCTTGGGGGATTACCGGGGTTACGACACCATGTTCGAGACCGTAGTTATCTATTGCGCCGGTCTGGCGGTGATCAGCGTACTGCGCAGGAGCAAAAAGTCATGAGAGAGGTGCAGGCCCGTGCCGAAGGGCGCAAGATCGGTGAAAGCCTGATTATTCAGACCGCGGTCCGTTTGTTGGTTCCATTCATCCAGCTGTTCGGCCTTTATGTCATCGTCCACGGCCATTACAGCCCGGGCGGCGGCTTCCAGGGGGGCGTCATACTCGGTGCCGCCTTTGTGCTCCTGGCGCTGGCCTATGACATAAAATTTTCGATGAAATATATGTCGGAAAAGGTCAACGGAGTGGTTGGAAACTCCGGGGCGCTGATCTTTACCGGAACCGGTGCACTCTGCGCCATTTTCGGCGGGCTGTTTCTCGATTACTCTGCCCTCGACAAGCTGATCCCGCTCGGCCCGATCGAGTGGCGCTCCTTCGGCATCTTTATCGTTGAGGTCGGCGTCGGCCTGGCGGTTATGAGTATTATGGCCTCGTTGTTCTGGGATTTAAGTTCCGCTGGCGAATTGGACGAGGGGCTCTGATATGGAACCGTTGACTTCGCTGATTGTCGCTAAATACAACTATTGGATCTATGTCATCCTGATGATGATCGGTTTCTACGCCATGATCGGCAAGCGCAATCTGGTCAAAAAGCTGATCGGGATGAATATCTTTCAGACCGCTATCATTCTGATGTTCGTCTCTGCTGGCGTCAAACATGGCGCCAAGATTCCGATTCTTAACAAGTATGAAGTTCTCAAACATGGTGTTGATGTCGCCGGGGTGGTTAACCCCCTGCCGCATGTCCTGATGCTGACCGCCATCGTTGTTTCGGTCAGTATCACCGGGGTGGCGCTGGCGATCCTGCTCCGCATCTACCGCGAGTACGGTACCCTGGAAGAAGATGAAATTCTGGAGAAACTCGGCCAATGAGCGCGTCCAACCTGCATATGTATGTGATGGCTGCGCCGTTGCTGACGGCTTTTTTCGTCAACCTGTTCGGCCGTAAGTCGAATGGGGTGATCGCTGCTTTAACGCTCGGCTCGCTGGCTTTTTCGGTGCTGGCGGCATTGGGCGTGATGGGTTCGGTGCTGACCAACGGTCGAATCAGCTACACGGTCGGCAATTGGCTGCCTCCCTACGGGATCGAATTGGTGGTCGACCACCTCTCGGCATTGATGCTGGTGCTGATTTCGGTGGTGGCTCTGATCGCCTCGTTCTCAGCGCTCAAGTCGGTGGCTCAGGAACTGTCTGGCCGCGAATACCAGTTTTTTACCCTTTACCTGATCCTGATCGCCGGGCTGATGGGGCTGGTGTTGACCGGCGATGCCTTCAACCTCTACGTGCTGCTGGAGATTACCTCGATCACCACCTACGGCCTGATCGCCATGGGCAAGGGGCGGGCGCCGCTGGCCAGCTTCAACTACATCATCATGGGCTCGATCGGGGCCTGTTTCTACCTGCTTGGCGTCGGCTACCTCTACCTGATGACCGGCACGCTGAACATGGCCGACATGGCGCGGATTCTGCCGACCATCGACGGTGGTGCCGCGGTCGCCACGGCGCTGGCGTTTATTCTGGTCGGGCTCTGGGTGAAGATGGCCTTGTTCCCGCTGCACGGCTGGTTGCCGAACGCCTACTCGCTGGCCCCGACCGGTGCCGGTCTACTGGCCGCCCCGCTGATGACCAAGGTGACTATCTACCTGATGCTGCGGGTGATGTTCTCGATCTTCTCGGTCGATTACCTGTTTTTGCAGCATCCGTTGGTTCAGGAGGGGATCGTCTGGGTCGCCGCACTGGCCATCGTCTGCGGCTCGGCCCTGGCTCTTGCCCAGCGTGATCTGAAGCGGATGTTGACCTATGTCATTGTCGCCGAGGTCGGTTACATGGTCGGCGGGGTCTGGCTGGCCAACGCGACCGGTATGACCGGTGCGGTACTGCACATTGTCAACGATGCGCTGATGACCCTCTGCCTGTTCCTGGCTGTGGCCGCGATTGTCTACAAACTCGGCAGCGGTGAATTCGACAAGTTGCAGGGGATTTACCGCAAGATGCCGATCACCATGGCTGCTTTTACGGTCGGTGCTTTTTCGATGATCGGGGTCCCTCCGACAGCCGGTTTTTTCAGCAAGTGGTACTTGATCCTTGGTGGTATTGAAGCCGGGCAGTGGGGCTATGTGATCGCCCTGCTGTTCAGTTCCCTGGTCAACGCAGTCATCTTCTTCCGGATCATCGAAATCGGTTATTTCTACAAGGATGAGCATGACCATGGCCATGAAAAATGCGATGAAGCACCGCTGCTGATGCAGGCCCCGTTGCTTTTCAGCGCGCTGGCGTTGATTGTCATCGGTTTGGGTTCCGGACCTCTGGTTGAGTCGATTATCAAGCTGGCGTTGCCGGCGGGATTTTAATTGGTATTCATCCGGGCGCTCCGGATGAATACTAACTGATTGGGCAAATTCTGCGATGAGCTACCAAACTTCGATCTGGCCGCTGGCGGCCGTGCTGATCTCCCTGCTGGGATCGATTCCGATCATGCTCTCTAGCCGCACTCCCAACCTGCGGGAGAGCTGGACCCTGCTGGCTGCATTCGGCAAAGTCATCATTGTTGCCTCGTTACTGCCGGCGGTTCTGGCCGGTGGTGGCTACGAGTTCACCATCGCCGAAGTGGTGCCGGGGGTACCGCTTGCCCTGCGGGTCGATGCCATGGGGATGTTCTTCGCCCTGGTCGCCTCGATCCTCTGGTTTTTCACCTCGCTCTACTCTATCGGTTACATGCGGACGCTCAAAGAGCATGCGCAGACCCGTTATTTCGCTTCGTTCGCGGTGGCGATATCGGCGACTCTCGGCGTGGCATTTTCCGCCAACCTGCTGACCCTGTACTTGTTCTACGAGATGCTCTCGCTGTCGACCTACCCGCTGGTCACGCATGAGCAGAATGCCGAAGCGCGCAAATCGGGACGCAAGTATCTGACCTATATCCTCGGGACCTCGATCGGTTTTGCGCTGCCGGCGATGTTGATTGTTTATTCCCTGGCCGGCACTCTCGATTTCAAGATCGGCGGGATTATGGCCGGCAGCGGCGCTTCGGCCGAGACCCTGGCGCTGTTACTGGTGCTCTTCCTGTTCGGGTTTGCCAAGTCCGGGCTGATGCCATTTCATGGCTGGTTGCCGGCGGCGATGGTGGCCCCGACCCCGGTCAGTTCTTTTCTGCATGGTGTCGCGGTTGTCAAGGTCGGGGTGTTTTCGATTCTGCGGGTCATTTTCCATATCCTCGGCCCGGAACAGCTGGCGGCAGTTAACCTCGGTTGGGTGATAACCAGCCTGGCCTCTATAACCATATTGGTTGCCTCGCTGGTGGCTCTGACCCAGGACAACCTGAAACGCCGGCTGGCTTATTCAACCATCGGACAACTGTCCTACATGATTCTCGGTGCCGGGATGCTTTCGGCGGTCGGTATGACCGGCGGGCTGTTGCATATTGCCATGCATGCCTTCGGCAAAATCACCCTGTTCTTTTGTGCCGGGGCCATCTACGTGGCGGCGGGAAAGAAATATATCAGCCAGATGGACGGTCTTGGCCGCCGCATGCCGATTACCTACCTGGCATTCTTTTTCGGCTCCCTGAGCATCATCGGCATGCCACCGCTCGGCGGGTTTGTCAGCAAATGGAATCTGGCTATCGGAGCGATTGAGAGTGGACAATTGGTCCTGCTGATTGTGTTGCTGGTGAGTTCATTGCTGAATGCCTTCTATTTTTTCCCGATTGTTTATCGTGGTTTCTTTTTGCCGGCCACAGAAGGTGAGCCTGAAGGGATTAAGGAAGCGCCGACCTTCTGTCTGGTGCCGCTGTCGATTACCGCGGTTTGTTCGCTGGTGCTGTTTTTCTGGCCTACAGTATTTTACCGACTGGCGCAGATGGCACTCGGTCTTTAGGAGTTGATGATGAGTAGCGAAAAGTCCGAACATGAAGAAATAATGGTTCTCGACCATGAGGAAGTGCCGGGTTACCGGCCGGTTTTTCTGGTCGCGATCACACTTGGAATACTTTATCTTGCCTACGTGCTATTCCGTACCCTGTAAGCCGGTCACTGAAGCAGCAAAGAGATCTGCTCGGGAGGTCTTATGAAACAAGAAAATGCGTCAAACGATAAGCCTGGAATGTTCGACAAGCCACAGAATGTGAAGCGCTTGCTGGTGATATTTTTCACCCTGACCGGCCTCACTCTGAGCATCGACATTTTCTATCATAAGCATGCCTTGTTCCCCTGGGAGGAGTATTTCGGTTTTTATGCTGTCTATGGATTTGTTGCCTGCGTCATCCTGGTGATTGTCTCCAAATATATGTTGCGACCTTTGGTCATGCGTAAAGAGGATTACTATGATTAATGCGTTGCCGCCCGCACTGGTCCTGATCCTCGGGGCCTTGCCACTTATTTTTCTCAAGGGCAAGGCCAAAGGGGTCTGGTTGCTAGTGCTCCCGGTTCTCAGCTTTATCAATCTGCTGGCCATCCCGGTCGGCAGTTATTGGACTTATGAATTTCTCGGGTTTGAGGTGGTCCTGGGGAAGTTTGATAAGCTCAGTCTGATATTCGGCTATATCTTTCATATCATTGCCTTTATTTCCAATCTCTATGCCTGGCATGTGGATGACCGCGTGCAGAATATTGCCGGGACAATTTACGCTGGTGCGGCATTGGGAGTCACCTTTGCCGGCGATCTCTTCACGCTGTTCGTCTTTTGGGAAATGCTGACCATCAGTGCGACCTTCCTGGTCTTGGCGAAACGGACTAAAGCCGCTATTGCTGCCGGG
Organism: uncultured Desulfuromonadales bacterium; assembly: GCA_945787295.1. Next base: position 23,364 of record CALZHQ010000010.1, on the reverse strand, counting down.
GCCAGATACTTTATGGTTCACGTTGCCGGTGGCTTGTGTCTGCTGGCGGGGATTATTATTCAGGTGCAGCAGACCGGGTCTGCGGCCTTCGGATTTATCGGCCTGGAAGGTCTCGCCTCCTATCTCATTTTTATCGGCGTTGGAGTCAACTGTGCCTGGCCGTTTCTGCATTCCTGGCTGGTCGATGCCTATCCCGAAGCGACGATTACCGGCACAATTTTTCTGTCAGCTTTTACGACCAAGACGGCGGTTTACTTTTTGGCCCGGGCGTTTCCCGGGACCGAGGCGTTAATCTGGATCGGTGTCGGGATGGCCGGCTTCCCGATCTTCTTCGCCGTCATCGAAAACGATCTCCGCCGGGTCCTGGCGTATTCACTGATCAACCAGGTCGGTTTCATGGTCGTTGGCATCGGCATCGGGACTCAGCTGGCGATCAACGGTGCGGTCGCCCACGCCTTTAACGACATTCTGTTTAAAGGCTTGCTGTTCATGACCATGGGCGCGGTCATGTATCGGACCGGCAAAATCAATGCGACCGATCTGGGCGGACTCTACAAATCGATGCCCTGGACCTGTACCTTCTGTATAGTCGGTGCGGCATCAATTTCAGCATTTCCGCTGTTCAGCGGTTTTGTCAGTAAATCGATGGTGATGGAAGCGGCGGCGCATGGCGACTTGCGGCTGGTCTGGTTTGTCCTGTTGTTCGCCTCGGCCGGGGTTTTTCATCACGCCGGCATCAAGATTCCGTTCTTTGCATTCTTTTCCCACGATTCAGGTTTGCGCTGCAAGGAAGCCCCGAAGCATATGCTGCTGGCTATGGGGATGACGGCATTCTTGTGCATCTTTATCGGCAGTTTTCCGAACTTTCTCTATCAGTTGCTGCCCTTTGCGACCGACTATGCACCTTACTCAGCCAGCCACGTAATCGCTCAGACCCAGTTACTGTTCTTCTCCGCCTTGGCGTTTACGCTGTTGCTGCTGGCCGGCATCTATCCGGCAGAAATCCGGTCTGTCAATCTGGATGCTGATCTGGTCTACCGTAAGGGAATGCCCTGGCTGTATCGCGTCTGTGATAAAATCTTCAACGGGATCAATGAGTTTGGCGATCGGATATTTATGCAGAAGATTCCCGGCCTGCTCAGTCGCTTCTTTTCCAATCCCTCCCGTAACGTGCAGAAGCATGCTGCCCTATTGATGACAGAAGCGACTGGTGAAGAGGGTCAGCTGGAACGTTACAACGAGGAGATCGATCATCGCACCAAAGCTCAGGCTTATCCCATTGGCGGCAATGTCTTGCTGGCGGTCGTTTTCCTGGCCGTCATGTCGCTGCTCTATTTTAACTGATCCCTGTCCCCCAGGGCTTCCGGGGGGATTTGTGAGCGGATGAGTAGTCTCTATATCCACATCCCGTTTTGCCTGCGCAAGTGTCACTACTGCGACTTTTTCTCCCAAGGCTCCTTTTTGTCCACAGAGTTGGACGAGTATCTGGAGTTGCTCGGCTTGGAGCTGACGCTGCTGCAACAGGCCCATCCTGACAGCCGGCCACTGCGGACGATTTTTTTCGGTGGCGGGACGCCTTCGCTGCTTTCGCCAATCCAGGTTGGTCGGTTGCTCAAGAGGCTTGAGAACAGTTTCGGCCTTGCCGCCGACTGTGAAATCTCATTGGAAGCCAATCCGGGGACATTGACAGGCGCAAAATTAAATGGTTATCGGCAGCTGGGTGTCAATCGACTTTCCCTTGGGGTGCAGTCGCTTAGTGACGATAACTTGCAGTTGCTCGGGCGGGTGCATTCAGCCGCTGAGGCTCGCCAGGCAGTCGCCGCAGCCCGCGCGGCCGGGTTCGAGAATTTAAGTATCGATCTGATTTTTGCCCTGCCGGGACAATCGCTGGCACAATTGCAAACCGATGTTGAAGGGTTATTGACCCTGGAGCCTGAGCATCTGTCCCTGTATGGCCTGACGATTGAACCCGGAACCCGGCTGTCCGATCACTTGCATTCTGGCGAGCTGTCCGAAGTCGATGATCAGCAATATGCGGACAGTTATCTTTTGATCAATCAGATGTTGCTTGCTGCCGGTTTTGAGCATTACGAAATTTCCAATTATGCCCTGCCTGGTCACCGTTGCCGGCACAATCAGGTTTATTGGCACCGGCAGGGCTGCCTGGCACTCGGCTGTGGCGCTCACAGTTATCTCGCTGCCGGCTGGGGGGAGCGCTGGTATGTGCCGCCAGATCTGGCGAGGTACCGAAATCGGCTCCGGCTAGGCTGCGAAGTGCAAGAGTTGTTAGAGTCCTTTGACCGTCAGTCGGCAATGGCGGAAACCATCTATCTGGCGTTGCGAACTGCTGACGGCCTATCGCGCTCGCGTTTCAAAGAGCGTTTTGGGGTCTTCCCGGAGCAGGCGTTTCGAGCGGCGTTTAAGCGTCATGCGGAGCGCTTGACGCTGGTTGATGATAGTTGGCGCTTCGATCTGCAGGGCTGGTTGCTCTACGATCACTTGATCAGTTCGTTTTTGTAGCCTCTTCCGAAAATTCCTCGGCCCGGACCTTTCCCCCGTACGTCTTCGTTTTGCGCCTATTCGGCTTGACAAAGCACAGGGCCGTTGATAATGTGTCGTGTTAGCACTCTTCTTGTATGAGTGCTAACAGCTACGCGGCGGCCATCTCTTTGTATGGCTCTTTTTTTCGGAGTGAAGCTTATGGCTGAAGAGCTGAATGAGCGCAGCCAAAATATACTCGAAGCGATCGTCGAGGATTACATCTCTTCGGCCGAGCCGGTCGGCAGTCGTGCCATTACCCGTCGCCACAGTTTCAACCTGTCGCCGGCCTCGGTGCGTAACGTTATGTCCGACCTGGAGGAGATGGGTTTTCTCTGCTCGCCGCACACCTCGGCCGGGCGGATTCCGACTGATAAAGGGTTTCATTACTACATCGATTCACTGCTGAAGGTCCGCGATCTGAGCAAGGATGAGGAGTCCAGGCTGCGGAAGAATTACCGCTTCAAAGGCATGAAGATGGAAGACGTCATGCAGGAAGTGGGGCGGGTGATGTCGGGGCTTTCCAACTATACCGGTTTGGTGATGGCACCAAAATTCGCCTCGACCGTCTTCCGGCAGATCGAATTTGTCCGTCTGTCGCATGGCCGTTTGTTGGTTATTTATGTTTCTGAGACCGGGTTGGTTCAGAACAAGATCATCGACGGGGCGCCCGAACTGAGTACTCATGATTTGGAGCGGATCAGTAATTATCTGAACCACGAGCTCACCGGCATGAGCATTCAGGATGTGCGGGAAAAGATCGCCCGTGAGCTGAAGAACGAGCGGAGTCGTTATGATCAGTTGCAGAAGCAGGCGCTCAGTTTGTCGAGTGCTGCCCTGCAGGATGAGGCGGAGGATCTGATCTTTGTTTCCGGCACCTCACTGATGTTGGAACAACCTGAGTTTTCCACCCCGGATCAGATGAAACGGATTATCCGGACCCTGGAGAGTAAAAAGACCCTGATCGAGTTACTCGATCGTGGCCAGGCTGCCCATGGGGTGCAGATTTTTATCGGTAGTCAGAGTCAGCATGTCGAAATCGAAGGTTGTAGTTTAGTAACCTCGAGTTTTTCCAATCAGAAAGGGGCGATCGGTACTCTTGGTGTCATCGGCCCGGTCCGGATGCCCTACTCCCAGGTCATTCCGATCGTAGATTTTACCGCCCAGCTGGTCAGCCGGATTCTGGAGCGGGAAGCAGAATAAAAGTCAACAAGGAGTCGTAAAGGTGGGGAAAAAAGCACCGCAAGAACAGCCGGAAACGGTTGCAAGTGAAGAGCAGGAGACAGCCGCTGCAGAAGACGTTTCGCCGGAGGAAGAATTGCAGGCGGAACTGGAAAAAGCGCAATGCGAGGCCAAGGCGCATCAGGAACAGTACCTGAGAACTCTGGCTGACATGGAGAACCTGCGCAAGCGGACCCAGCGAGAGAAAGAAGAACTGGCCAAGTTTGCCAACGAAAATATTTTGCGCGACATTCTGCCGGTTATCGACAACCTCGAGCGGGCAGTCGAGCATGCCGCACAGACAGAAATGGGTGAAACAGGCGCAGGTCTGCTTGAAGGGGTGCAGATGACTCTTGTTCAGTTCAACCAGGTGCTGGACCGCTTCGGGGTCACGCCGGTTGAATCTCTCGGACAGCCGTTTGACCCGGCGCTGCACCAGGCGATGGGGCAGATGGAAACCGAGGAATACCCGGCCAACTCAGTTGCTCAACAGATGCAGAAGGGTTATCAGCTCAACGAGCGGCTGTTGCGCCCGGCGATGGTCATGGTCGCCAAGGCCCCGGTCGATCCTGAGCCGGATGAAGAGAATAATCAATCAACGGAAACAGACGAAAATTAATCGGTCTGCTTAATAGAGATCCAGAAGGAGGATATGAGATATGGGTAAAGTTATCGGAATCGACTTGGGAACCACCAACTCCTGCGTCGCGATTATGGAGGGTGGCGAACCGGTTGTTATCGCCAACTCGGAAGGTTCGCGCACCACCCCGTCGATGGTTGCATTCACGGAAAGCGGTGAACGACTGGTCGGCCAGCAGGCCAAGCGCCAGGCGGTGACCAACCCGGAGAACACCCTGTTCGCCATCAAGCGTCTGATCGGGCGTAAGTACAATACCGAACCGGTGCAGAAAGATATCGAAATCAGCCCGTTCAAGATCATCGAAGCGGATAATGGTGACGCCTGGGTTGAGTCCCGCGGCAAGCAGTACAGCTCCCCGGAAATCTCGGCGATGATCCTGCAGAAGATGAAGCAGACCGCCGAAGACTACCTCGGCGAGACGGTCACCGATGCGGTTATTACCGTTCCGGCCTACTTCAACGATTCGCAGCGTCAGGCGACCAAGGATGCCGGTAAGATTTCCGGCCTCAATGTGCTGCGGATCATCAACGAGCCGACTGCTGCTTCTCTGGCTTACGGTCTCGATAAGAAGCATGAGATGACCATTGCCGTTTTCGACCTGGGGGGCGGGACCTTCGACGTTTCGGTCCTCGACCTGGGTGACGGCGTCTTCGAGGTCAAGTCGACCAACGGCGACACCTTCCTTGGCGGCGAAGACTTCGACCAGAAGATCATCGACTATGTTGCCGACGAATTCAAAAAGGATCAGGGTATCGATCTGCGCGGTGACAAGATGGCGCTGCAGCGTCTCAAGGAAGCCGCGGAAAAAGCCAAGTGTGAGCTGTCCAGCTCGATGGAAACCGATGTCAACCTGCCGTTTATCACCGCAGATCAATCCGGTCCCAAGCACCTCAATATCAAGCTCTCCCGCGCCAAGCTGGAAAGCATCTGTGCCGAGCTGATCGGTCGTCTGGTTGCGCCCTGCCAGACAGCCATGAAGGATGCCGGCCTGGCGGCCAGCGAGATCAACGAAGTTATTCTGGTCGGTGGTATGACCCGGATGCCGGCTGTGCAGGCAAAGGTCAAAGAGATTTTCGGTAAGGATGCCAGCAAGGGCGTTAACCCGGACGAAGTTGTTGCCATCGGCGCAGCGATCCAGGGCGGCGTTCTGACCGGCGACGTCAAAGATGTTCTGCTGCTCGACGTGACTCCGCTGTCCCTCGGGATCGAAACCCTCGGTGGCGTCATGACCAAGCTGATCGAGAAGAACACCACCGTGCCATGCAAGAAAAGCCAGGTCTTCTCCACCGCTGCCGACAATCAGCCGGCGGTTTCGGTTCACGTGCTCCAGGGTGAGCGGGAAATGTCCACCGATAACAAAACCATCGGTAACTTCGAACTGGTCGGGATTCCGGCGGCCCCGCGTGGTGTGCCGCAGATCGAAGTCACCTTCGATATCGATGCCAACGGCATCCTGCATGTTGGCGCCAAAGACCTTGGTACCGGCAAGGAGCAGTCGATCCAGATCACAGCCTCGAGCGGTCTGTCGGAAGAAGAAATCGATCGCATGGTCAAGGAAGCGGAAACCCATGCCGGTGATGACAAGAAAAAGCGCGAGCTGATCGAAGCCCGCAACCAGGCCGATGGTCTGGCCTACACCACCGAGAAGTCGCTCTCCGAGCACAGTGAAAAACTCGACGCTGCCACCAAGTCACAGATTGAAGACGCCCTGGCGGCACTGAAAACAGCCATGGAAGGTGATGATCCGGAAGAGATCAAAACCAAGAGCGAAGCGTTGGCACAAGCCTCCCACAAACTGGCCGAGATGATGTACGCCCAGGCTCAGGATGAAGGAGACGCCGCTGGTGGAGCAGACGCAGGGACTGCTGATGCCGATGTGGTCGATGCTGAGTTCGAAGATGTCGACGACAAGGAAAAGAAGTAATTTTTGCAGACTGATAATGTGTCGCCGACCTCTTTACCGGTCGGCGACACTTTTTATTAAGCAGGATAATTATTTTGTCTAAACGCGATTACTACGAGATTCTCGGGGTCAACAAAAACGCCAGCGAAACGGAGATCAAAAAGGCCTATCGGCGGTTGGCGATCCAGTTTCATCCCGACAAGAATCCGGGTGACAAAGAGGCCGAAAGCAAGTTCAAGGAACTTTCGGAAGCTTACGCGGTCCTTTCCGATTCGCAGAAGCGGGCTACTTACGATCAGTTCGGCCATGCCGGGATGAACGGTTCCGGCGGTTTCTCTGGCGGCGGTTTCGATTTCGGCGGCACCCCGTTCGAAGATATTTTCGGCGACATTTTCGGCGATATCTTCGGTGGCGGCTCGCGGCGTGGCAGTCGCGGGCAGCGGGGTGATGACCTGCGTTACAATTTGACCATCAATTTCGAAGAGGCGGCTTTCGGCGCCGAAAAAAAACTGCAGCTGCCGCGCAAGCAGCGCTGTGAAACCTGCTCCGGGTCGGGAGCCCGTCCCGGGACTGAGGCACAGACTTGCGGCACCTGCCGCGGTGCCGGGCAGGTCCGCTACCAGCAGGGCTTCTTCACCATGACCCGCCCCTGCCCCGATTGTCGTGGCGAAGGCAAGATCATCGCCGATCCCTGCCCCGATTGCCGCGGCACCGGACTGGTCAAGCAGAAGCGCACTCTGTCGCTCAAGGTTCCGGCCGGGGTTGAATCGGGCAGCCGCCTGAAATTGACCGCGGAAGGGGAATTGGGCGCCAACGGTGGTCCGACGGGTGATCTGTACGTGGTGATCAGTGTTGAGGAGCATCCGATCTTCCAGCGCGATGGGCAGGAGGTCATTTGCGAGGTGCCGATCTCTTTTGTTCAGGCGGCTCTCGGTTGTGAACTGGAAGTTCCGACCCTCGAAGGAAAGTTGACTCTCAAGGTGCCGGCCGGTACCCAGACCGGCAAGGTTTTCAAGCTGTCCGGCAAGGGGATTGTTTCCCTGCAGGGTTACGGGCGCGGCGATCAGTTGGTCGTGCTGCGGGTCGAAGTGCCGACCAAGCTCAATACCCGGCAGAAAGAACTGCTCGAAGAGTTTGCCAGCGAGAGTGGCGAAGATATTCATCCCCAAGGACGTGGATTCTTTGATAAGATGAAGGAATTGTTCGACTGACCCGTCCTTTCCCCGCTGAAAAATAGAATGGATTGCGAATGAAGCGGATCGTTTGCCTGGTTCTGTTATCTGTTGCGTTGACGACTGCGCCGACCCTTATCCCCTCTTTCGCCATTGCAGAAACGGCAGCAGCCACTGCAGAGTTTGAGCGTGGTCAGCAGCTTTTTCAATCTGGTAATCAACAGCGATCTCTGGCGGTCTTACGCACTTTTGTCCAGCGCTATCCCGAACATCAACTCACCGCCCAAGCCTATACCCTGATCGGGCGAATTTTCACGCAACAGAAACGTTATCCCGACGCGCTGCTTTACCTCGAGCGGATTCCAGAAATCATGCGTAGCCCCCAAGCCGAGATGCTCCGCGGTTATTGCCTGGTCCAGACCGGTGCCTATGCCGAGGGGCAGGCACAACTGCGGCCCTTGCTGGGGCAAGCGTACAGTCCCGAGGATGCGCAGCAGTTGTTATTGGCTCTCGTCGATAGTGCGGTCAACCAGCAGCAGTCACTCGAAGCCCTGGTTTTCTTACAGCAGGCCCTGCCTTTGGCAGAAAACCAGGCCGGCCTGCTGGAGATGGCCCATCGGCTTTTGCAGAACCGGCTGAGTGATGTCGAGCTGGAAGAAGCTGCGTTCATGTGGCAGGGGACAGCTATCGGTCAGGATGCCAGATTACAACTGGCGCGGCGGGCGTTGGGTCAGCAACAGCGGCAGCAGGCCAGGCAGCTGTTGCAGATGGTGCTAGCGTCACCGGTCACCTTCCCTTATTGGCAGGAAGCCGAAATGCTGTTGCAGCGCACCAGCATCGACAGTTGGCTCAACCGTGACAGTATCGGTGTGCTATTGCCGCTCAGTGGCCGCTACGCCTCTTACGGCGAGCTGGTCAAAAAGGGTTTGGAGCTGGCCGTTGAGGAACATAATCGGACCCGTTTGCCGATTCGCTTGATTTTTCGTGATACGGCGGTCGAGGGGGTAAGCGCCAGTCAGTTGGTCGGCAGTTTGGCTGATGATGACAAGGTGATGGCGATTATCGGTCCACTGCTCGGGGCGACGGCTGAAGATGCTGTAGCCCGCGCTCAGCTGGAGATGGTGCCACTGCTGTCCTTGTCACAAAGAGCCGGGTTGCCGCAACGGGGCGATTTTGTCTTCCGTGATTCTCTGACTGCCGAGCAGCAGGTGCAGAGCCTGGCCCGGTATGCCGCGGATACCCAGCATATCTCCTATTCAATCCTGCATCCGGACAATCGCCTCGGCGAAGAGATGAGCCGACTGTTTGTCGACGAGGTTCGGCGTCTCGGTGGAGAGATTGTCGATATTGTCAGCTATCCGGAAGATGGTACCGATTTCCGTGAGCAGATCCAGGCCCTGTTGTGGGAAGATCATGTCGTTGAACCGCCGCCCAGGCCGGTCGACCCGGAAGCCGAAGATGAGCTGGTCGCTAAAGAAAAAGAAGAGGACCTGGAAGAGCTTGAATTGGAATATCCCCTGGCCCCTTTCCATGCGCTGTTCATTCCAGATTACGCAGAACGGATCGGCCTGCTGGCACCGCAGCTGATGTTTTACGGGATCAAGGATGTCACTTTGTTGGGCATCAATGGCTGGAACGCCCCGGAGTTGGTTGAGCGGGCTGGACGGTTTCTCGGTCAGGCCGTGTTTGTCGATGGCTTTTTCAGCGCCAGCAAGCTTCCGGAAGTGCAGAGGTTTGTCGAACTTTATCGCCAGGCCAACCAGGAAGAGCCGACCATCCTCAGTGCCCAGGCCTTCGACGCGGCGAATATGTTACTCCAGGTAATGGATGATCCCCGGGTCAACAATCGCGATGACCTGCGTCGCGAGTTGGCAGGGCTGCGCGGGTTCCGCGGGGTTGCCGGGACGATCGGTTTTGATGCGCTGGGCGAAGCGATCAAGCAGCCCTACCTGCTGCAGGTCAAGCACAGAAAGATCGTCGAACTCCGCTAACCGACAAACCTGAAAGATGCTACTATAGTCCGGCATATTCCAGAAAGGTTACCGGCGGTTTGTAGATGTCCTGTTCTGCGAGCAGCTGATTGATCTCATTGGGGCCGAAGTATTTTGCTTCCAGGGCCCTGCCGTTTTCCATCCAGAACCCGAATTGAGGAATAATGGTATTGTGGCGGATCGAGTGATCGATCGTCAGCCCGGCCAGGACAAAGATATTTCGCCCCCTGTCATCAAACTCATCGGTGATATAGGCGGCGATCCGATGGAATTCCCTCCAGGTGTTGATATTGCATAAGCGTCGGAGCGGGTATTCTGAGGCAACGACTTCCGGGAGAAAATCGAAAACCGAGACTTCCAGCATCGCTTTGGTCTCGTGGCTTTCGTGGTCCAGTTTTTTTCTGAAACTGAAGTGTTTCGGTTTTAAAAAGGCCCCTAGTGGCTCCGGGGTTGCTTGAATAGCAGAGTGCTGCTGAATTTCCAAGCTAAGTTCAGGATGCAGCCGATAGATTTTCCCCAGAGTCCCCTCCCCTAATGCCTCACCCTCCTTCAGGCTGCTGATATCGATCTGGATCCGTGCGGTATCGCTGGTTGGCTTTTCAAAAAGATATTTGTAAGGAATTTCTATTTTAAACGTTTTGTCTTCGCAAAAGATTTTGATCAATTTCGACGCGCGACGATAGACGGGAAGATAGTCTTCCAGAACTCGCCCGAGCATTCCGCAGCAGGTGGCCTGTTTGCCTGTTATACGTTGAATATAACCTATCCCGGCAGCTTCTTCTGCGCCGATGTGGCTGCCGCCGAAGATCACTAAATCTTGACCGTGATGGGCGGCGGTCGCCAGTCGGGCGGGATCGAGCAGGGCACCGACACGACCGAGATTAAAGGTGGGGCAATTGTAGATGTAGCCGAACAGGGCTTTTTTGATCGCCTGGCTTTCGTCCGAACATTGCCAGATCGCCGGCAGTGTTCGGCTAAACCCGGCCTGATCGGTCAGGCTGCGCATCCGGCCATAAAGCTCCATAGGGTTCATCGGTGGTTGGTCGAGCAGACTTTCGGCAGGCGGGGCAATAGGCATGATTGGCTCCGTTGCATTCCGATATCAAGTGCTGGACGGCTACGAACTGGTATGGAATTTATTTCTCGCCTGCGGTTTTTTCCTCGCTGCGTGGTTTCTGGCCCGGCGAATATCGCTCAACCAGGATATCGAATTCGCCAGTCACCTGGTTATAGTAACGCAGCTGGCCAGTGCCCATATTGTAATACCAGCCGTGCAGGCTCAATTGCCCTTTGGCAACCCGTTCCTTAACCCAGGGAAAAGTCATCAGGTTTTTCATGGAAACCAGAATCGCCTCTTTCTCGCAGGCCCGAGCTTGTTTTTCCTCAGGTTCGCTGGCCATCTCAGATAAAACTTTATCACGTGCAGATGAGGCAATATTGACCCACTTGCCGATAAACTCTCCGACCTCCTCCCCGTCAGCGGAATCCATCAGTGCGCCGATGCCACCGCAGTTGGAGTGGCCGAGGATGATGATATCCGAGACTTCCAGAAAGCAGACGGCATATTCGATCGAAGAGCTGACGCCGTGATAGTCATCGCTTTTGGTATAGGGCGGGACCAGATTGGCAATGTTGCGCAGGATAAACAGGTCTCCCGGGGCACTGTCGGTCAACAACGCCGGATCAACCCTTGAGTCACAGCAACCGATCAGCAGTGCCTGTGGCTTCTGTCCTGAGAGCAGCGTGTTTGCCAGGTCCGGATTGACCCCAAAGTGCTGCTGTTGAAAATTGGCAATGCCGGTAATGAATTTTGTCACGTCAGCCATAACATCTCCTTGAATTTAGCCATGCATTCTAGCATAAGAACACTGCGGTTAAGAATGTAATTCATGGTACCCTTGATCGGTTTTGGCACTGAAGCAAAACAGGGGTATAAATTAATCGGCAAAAAAATGGCGCCCCGTCGGGCAACAGGGCGCAAATTGGAGAGACATAAAGTGGAGCGCAAAGAAGGTCGTTTCGTGATTTTCAAAGCATCTCCGAGCAAATGTATACCGTCAGCCGAGTGAAGAGGTCAAGAAAAAATTTATTAGAGATAAAGATTTTTACTTCTGGTAAAAAATTATCCTTATGTGATCGTCAAACAATGTTCTTTCGGCTCCTGGGATTGTCAATGGCGCCGAACCTGGGTTTCTGCTATGATGCCGGCCTTAAAGGGGCAGCAAGCCTTTGATTAAACTGAGCGGATGTGAGGAACGCAATGTCGAGCAGCTTTGGAACCTTATTTAAGATATCTACCTTTGGTGAGTCACACTGCGCCGGTGTCGGTGTGGTGGTTGACGGGGTGCCGCCGAAAATGACCCTCTGCGAAGCCGATATACAGGTGCAGCTCGATCGCCGCCGGCCGGGTGGCAACACGCTCGGCACCGAGCGGAACGAAGCAGATCAGGTGCAGATTCTCTCCGGCGTCGAAAACGGTCTGACTCTCGGCAGCCCGATCGGCATGCTGGTCAAAAATAAGGATCAACGTCCCGGTGACTACGGCTCGATGAGCCAGATTCCGCGCCCGTCGCATGCCGACTACACCTATCGCGCCAAGTATGGAATTCATGCCTCCAGCGGTGGCGGTCGCTCCAGTGCCCGTGAAACCATCGGTCGGGTGGCGGCCGGCGCGATTGCCGAAAAGTTTCTCCTGGAAGAGTACGGGATCGAGATCGTTGCCTGGGTCAGCTCCGTCGGTCATCAGGATGCCACTGCTATCGATATGGAAACTGTCAGTCGCGCGCAGGTCGATGCCAGCGAGGTGCGTTGTCCGGACAGTGCCGCTGCGGTAAAGATGACCGAAGAGATCGTTGCGGCCCGTGCCGACAAGGATTCGATCGGCGGGGTGGTTAGCTGCGTCTGTCGTAACTTGCCCGCCGGCTTAGGTGAGCCGGCCTTTGATCGACTCGAAGCGAAACTGGCCCATGCCATGCTTTCACTGCCGGCCACCAAAGGGTTTGAAATCGGGTCCGGATTTGCGGGGGCCCGTATGCGCGGTTCAGCGCATAACGATCCCTACGTACAAAAAGGGGACCGCATAGGGACCTCAAGTAACCGTAGTGGCGGTGTCCAGGGTGGCATTTCCAATGGTGAGCCGGTCTATTTCCGGGTTGCTTTCAAACCGCCGGCCACCATTGGCCAGGAGCAGCAGACGGTTGATTATGAGGGCAAGGAGACAATCCTCGCAGCCAAGGGCCGACACGATCCTTGCGTTGTCCCGCGGGCGGTGCCGATTGTCGAAACCATGGCCGCTCTGGTCCTGGCAGATCTGCTTTTAATTCAAAAAATGCGAGCCGGATAAGCCGGATCCCTGACTGTGACTCTGATGACTACGGCCGATCTCGAAAGAGATCGGCCGTAGTTGTTTATCGCTGAGTGGTTTACTCCGAAACTTTTTCCATTCGGTAATAATTGTAGACCGGTGTTACTGCCCCGCTGTCGATCTGCTGACGCAGTTCAAGGACAAACTGGCGGAGCTGATCCTGTTGATCGCGAGTCAGTGGAACGGCCGGCATCTGTGACCCCGGCTGCAGGTAGTCAGGGTTTTGGGGGTAGTTGAGCAGATAATTGATATCCAGCTTTTCCATGGTCAGCAGCAGGTCGGGGGCAAACCGGTTGGGATTGTCCCGTTCGCCTGGCACCACCTGTCGATAATCTCCGAAGGCGTGGCAGGATAGGCAGAGCTGCAGGGTCTGATTGCCCTCCAGCTGGTCTTTGAGAGATTCGGGAACCGGGGTTGGTGTGAAGGGCAGCGGTCTGTTTTTATAGTTACTGGTATGGCAGGCAAAACAATCGTAATCCTGCCAGGCTTCTTTGCGGTACCTGCCATTAGGGGTTTTGGCTTTGGCAACCCGCTCCAGAAAGCTGGCAATCGCCTTGACTTCGATCTCCTGCAGACTTGGACGGGCATTGGCCGAGGTATACTGGAGCATCATCAGATCGCCCATTGCCGGGCGTAATCGGTAAGGGGTCCGCAGGTATTTTTCCAGCCAGCCTGCGACATATTTATAACGTTTCCAGGTCAGCCCTGGCGCATGCTCGGCACCGAAACCCTCCATCTGGTGACAACCGCGACAGCGGGCCGCCTTGACCAGCTTGCGACCGACATCCAGTTCCTGGTCGATTTCCACCAGCCGGGCTTTTTTCAGATTTTGCGGTTTTTCCCGTATCTGCCGTTTGGCCAGTTCGTCAGGATCATTTTCCAATTTTTCCCGCAGTTCGACGCAGGCGTCCATTTCACCGCAGGCCCGGACATTGAAAACGTCGGCATCACCAAAAAAACCGCTGTCGATCAGAATGCTCTGCAATTCATAGTCAACCAGCACCCAGCTCTTTTCTGCGGCCGGTTCAAACAGTTCCAGTCCGAGAAAGACATCGATGGTATTCAGGCAATCGGGAGAGTTGTCACGGGTATCACCATAGGCCAGACGAACTTGGGTAATCTCGCCATTTTCCAGCAGCTTTTTATCGAGGAACAGCGGATGGTTATAGTAGGGAACGCCGGGACGACCTTCGGATACCAGGGGTTGAGCCGTGCATGGAACAAGCAGGATCAGAACTAACAAGGTGGTTCGCAGCATCGTTTTGCTCCTTGACCTTTTCCGGAAACAGCGGAAAGATTTTTGTTGCATAGCAAAAGCAGCATGGATATGGAATAATTCATTAATCATTTAACCAGACTATCTATCAAAGGAGCAACAACATATGCGCATCAGCCTGATGGTTATTTTAGTTCTACTGCTCAGTTCTTCTCTTTTGCTGGCCAACTCGGTCGAAGTGCGTATGCTCCGTTCGGTGAGTCTCAATGCCACTCCTGTACAAACGGTATTTGACGGTCAGAGGATTTATGTTTTAACCGACAAGGGAGAGGTGCAACTTTACTCTCCCAATGGAGATCCAGTCGGCTCTTTTGATGCCGGACCGGAAACCACGGGGATCACTGTTCAGGGCAATAACCGCCTGGTTCTAGAGATGGGGGCACAAAAACAGTTGTTACTGGTAGAAGTGGAACCGGTGGTCCAGATCTCAACTGAAGGCGCACCATCAATGGGGCCGGCAAATGCTGCGGTCTCGATTGTTATCTTTGATGATTTCGAATGTCCTTACTGCGCCCAAGCAGTGCCGTTGCTTAAAGAGGTTTTGAGTGCTTATCCCGACCAGGTCAAGTTAGCGTTCAAGAATTTCCCGCTGGGGATGCACAAAAATGCTCGCGCCGCAGCGCTGGCCGGTTTGGCTGCGGAACGGCAAGGCAAATTCTGGCCGTTGCATGATCTGCTGTTCGCCAATTTCAACAGTCTGAATCCACAAAAGATCGAGCAGCTTGCAGAAGAAGCCGGCCTCGATATGATTCGCTTCAATACCGATCGAATCGATCCACAATTACAGCAACAACTCAATGCTGATCTGCAGGAAGGTCAGGCGATCGGTGTGCGCGGAACCCCGTCGATCTTTGTCAATGGTCGGCGCTTACCACAGCGGAGTCGCGAGGCCTTCGATCAGCTGATCAATTCAGAATTGGCCAAGTTGCAGGAAAAAAAATGAGTTCCAGTGTCAAGCTACATTGTGTCGGTACCGGCGACGCCTTCGGCAGTGGCGGCCGGCTGAACAGTTGTTATTGTATAGAGGCAGCTGGTGAGCAGTTGCTGCTCGATTGCGGTTGCTCCTGCCTGATCGGTCTGCAGCGGTGCGGCATTGATCCCGCTGGGCTCGATACGGTGGTGATCAGCCACCTGCATGGTGACCATTTCGGTGGTCTTCCATTCCTGTTTCTGGAGGCAAAGTTCGTCAGCCAACGCCAGCGCCCTCTGACCCTGATCGGTCCACCCGGCTTGCAGCAACAGGTTGACGCAGCTCTTGAAGCTCTCTATCCCGGCGCGATTGGAGATAGCCTCGGCTTTCCGCTGACCTATCGGCATCTTGATCCACAGCAAAGCTTGCAGCAGGGTTCTTTCCGCATCGACTGCTGTCGGGTCAAGCACGGCAGCAGTGCGGATGTCTACGCTTTGCGGGTAACGGTTTCTGGAAAAACCATCAGCTATACCGGCGACACCGAGTGGACCGATGAACTGATCCCTCTGGCTGAAGGCAGTGACTTACTGATCGCAGAATGCTTTGCCTACCAGAAACCGGTCCCCTCACATCTTGACTACCAGACGTTGCAGCAGCAGCGTGGCAGGTTAGGCTGTCGGCGAATGGTGCTGACCCATCTTGGGCCGGAGATGTTGGCAAAAAGTAACCAGCTGGAACTGGAAATCGTCAACGATGGCGACCTGCTTGAACTTTGACCGGTTGACTTTCGAAGTCGAGCGGATAAAGTAAAGCCCTATGAATCAAATTACTTGCTAGGGAGGAATATCGTGAGTGATAACATTTGCGTAGAATCTGATCAGCATCATCTCCATGTCTGTGAATTAAAAGCCAAGGAATTGCACGAAGATGTGCGTAAGCTGTTCGAAGAGCCGGCCAAGTAGGCCTGCACCAACTGTGGGGTTAAGGTCAGCCGGGCGGAGAATGTCTGTGCGCCGAAAGAGCTTTAGTTGGCTTTTTGAAAGAAGAAAGGGCGGGGCTGCGGAAGTGGCCCCGCTCTATTTGTCTATTGTTCCAGTCAATGTCGCTGGGACGAGACCCGCCGGTTTTATGTTTAATTTCCCCCGCCAAACCGCGCCACCATCTCCTCCACCACCGCAAACATTCCAATCCCCGTCGGACAAACCCGATCACAGCGTCCACAGGCGACACAACCAAACTCTCCCCAGCGCTCAACATCCGCCGCCAGTTTGTGATGTATCCGCCGCCGGGTGCGCAGCGCTTCGGTCCCCAGCGGATTATGGCCACTCGCTTCACGCATAAAGGCGTCCAGCTGACAGGAATCCCAGACCCGACTTCTTTCAGTGCCAACGGCTGTTTGCCGATCCTGGACGCAGAAACAGCTGCAGGTCGGACAGGCCAGGTTGCAGCCGCTGCAGAGGATGCAGCGATCAGCTATCTCTGCCCAGAAGTCATCCGGTACCTTGTCGTCCAGCAGTAACCGGCTTGCTTGCTGCAGTAGTGCCGCAGCCTGTTGCTCGCCGTTGCCAAATTTGCGCAGCTCATCCAACTGGTCTTGGTCGCCATCGGGAAGTTGCTCTAAAAGCTGCTTTCCACTCTCAGAGTAGCCGATCGCCAACCAGGAGCTATCGACAGCTACCAGTTCCAGATCACAGTCGCCGTTCGTAAGCGGCAAAAAACGCTTGTCCGGACCTACTTCGCCGGTTAAAGCAATTAATAAGGCTCCCTTGCGCTTGCGCAGGTAGACATCATCTGCCGGGGCTGCCAGAAAAAAGCGATCCAGAAATGCTATTCCGGCCAGGTCGGCCCGGTCGAGGCCGAGTAAAGCGAACGGTTTTTCCGTGGTTGTAGGGGGTTGAGTCGTGCCATCCGCCTTGATGGTCAGCAGCAGTTCGGTCTGCGGGTAAAAGTAGGTGGTTGGTTTGCGCTGCGGTGTTGAGCCTGAGAACGAAACTTTATCTCCGGCAAAAGGGGCGAGTTGCCGGGTGCCGTCTGCCAGTAGTTGCGGAACCTGGAGAGAATATTTGCCGGCAATTGTCTTCAGCAGTTGCTCGACCTCTCGCTGTGACAATTGTTTCAACATGGTTCAACCCTCACCGCACAGACCTTGAATTCCGGGATCCCCGATTCCGGGTCGAGAGCATTATTGGTCAAGGCGTTCGCCGCTCCCTCGGCAAAGTGGAAGGGGATGAATACCTGCCCCGGCGGCACCTTGTCAGTCACCTGGGCTGTGCAGTCGATAGTGCCACGGCGGCTACTGATTCTGACCTGTTGCTGAGTTGAAATCTGCAGTATTTTCGCATCGTCAGGGTTGATTTCGACAAAAGCCTGCCGTTCTTCACGGTCGAGCAGATGGCTGCGGCGGGTCATGCTGCCGGTGTGCCAATGGAAATAGGTCCGGCCGGTGTTAAGCAGAAATGGATAGTCTGTATCCGGCAACTCAGCCGGCGGCCGATAGTCGACCGGGCTGAAATGTCCTTTGCCACGGGTACATTGTTCAGTGTGCAGAATCGGCGTCCCTGGGTGTTCGGCATCCGGGCAGGGCCACTGCAGGCCGGTCCCATCCAAACGCTGATAATCGATGCCGCCGTAACTGGGGGTGAGTGCGGTTATTTCACTCATGATCTCTGCCGGGTTGGAATAGTCTGCCGGTAAGCCGCTACGATGCAGCAGCTCACAAAGGATCTGCCAGTCCGCCATGGCCTTCCCGGGCGGAGCAATCGCTTTGCGCCCACGCTGCACCCGCCGTTCTGTTGAGGTAAAGCTGCCATCCCGTTCGGCGTAACAGGCGGCCGGGAGGATGACGTCGGCAAACTGCGCAGTTTCGGTCGGAAAGATATCGATGACGGCGAGAAAGTCGAGTTTTCCCAGCGCCTTTTTCACCAGTGCCTGGTTGGCGTCGGAGAGCATCGGGTTCTCCCCGAGAATCAACATGCCGCGCACCTTGCCGGATGCCGCCGCCTCGATGGCGTGGGTCGCCATCAGGCCGGGGGCTTCTGGAACAGTTACTCCCCAGGCGTTGGAGAACTTCTCCCGGGCTGCCGGATCGGCCACTTTCTGATAGCCCGTGAAAACATCGGGCAGTGCCCCCATGTCGCAGGCGCCCTGGACATTGTTCTGGCCCCGCAGCGGATTGATTCCGGTGCCGGGTCGACCCAGGTTGCCGGTCAGCAGTGCCAGGTTGGAAATGGCTCGCACGTTATCGACGCCGTGGCTGTGCTGGGTGATCCCCATGGCGTAGACGATCATCGCTTTTTCCGCTTTGCCAAACAGTTGCGCCGCGGCGACGATCTGCTCCGGCGGCAGACCGGTGATTTTTGCCACATGCTCCGGGCTGAAGGGTTGCAGTGATTGCAGCAGCTCAGGAAAATTCTCAGTCCGCCGCTCGATAAAGTCACGATCCTCCCGCCCCTCCTGCAGGATCTGGCGCATCATGCCGTTGAGCAGGGCAACATCACTGCCGTTCTGGTGGCGCAGGTGCAGGTCGGCATGTTTGGTGAGCCTGATTTTACGGCTGTCGGCGACGATCAGCTTGGCGCCCCGCTGCACCGCCTGCAGAATCCGGCTGCCGATCAGCGGGTGCTGCTCGGTGGTGTTGGAGCCGATGACGAAGATCAGCTCGGTCTGGTCGAAACAGCTCAGGCTGTTAGTCATCGCCCCGGAACCGAGGGTTTCGACCAGACCGGTGACGGTCGAGGAATGGCAGAGCCGCGCGCAGTGATCGATATTGTTGGTGCCATAGCCGGCGCGGGCCAGTTTCATCAACAGGTAATTCTCTTCGTTGCTGACTTTGGCCGAGGAGAGGAACATCAGACTGTCGGGACCATATTTGTCGGCGATCTCCTGCAATTTGGCGTGGACCAGATGGAGGGCTGTGTCCCAGTCATTGGTTGTCAACTGACCGTTATGGCGGACCTGCGGGACTGTCAGGCGGTCCGGGTGATTAACAAAGGCGTGGGCGTTCCAGCCTTTGATGCAGAGCTGGCCACGGCTGGTCGGATGCTGACCGGCCGGTTCGACCCCGCTCAGCCGGCCCTGTTCATCGCTGAGCAGATAGAAGTTGCAGCCGGTGCCGCAGTAGGGGCAAGTGGTCAAGGTGGCCTTCATAATGCCCCCCGCAACTGCTCGATCTCTTCCAGCCAGAAGATCGGCCCGTCGCTGCAGCAATAAAGGTGTTCAATGCTGCAGTGGCCGCATTTGCCGACTCCGCAGCGCATCTGCCGTTCCAGCGAGAGCATGATCTGCTGTGACCGATTCAGCCCCTTGCGGTGCAGTTCGGCGATGATCGGTCGGTACATCGCTGGCGGGCCGACGATGACCGCACAGCAGTTGTCGGCCTCGATGTCGATGGTTGCCAGCAGCTTGGTGAGCAGCCCGGTCTCGCCATCGTAGCAGGAGTTTGCCGGTTTGTTATCGACCGTATAGCGGCAAGAGAAGGTGTCGCTCAGCGTCCAGCCGGGCAGTTCATCACGGAACATCAGGTCCTGCGGCGAACGGGCTCCGTACAGAATCTGCACCGCCGGGTAGTTGTCGGCGTGGTCCTGACAGTATTGGATCAGTGAGCGCAGCGGCGCCATGCCGCAGCCCCCGGCGAGCAACAGCAGCTGTTTGCCGTGCAGGGCCTCAAGCTGAAAGGGACGGCCGAAAGGGCCGCGGATGCCGAGTTGCGCGCCCGGTTGCAGTTGGTGCAGGGCGGAGGTCAGCTGCCCGGCTTTGCGCACGCCCAGCTCAAAATAGCCTGTGCGGCTCGGGGAACTGGCGACCGAGAGCGGAGCTTCGGTCAGGCCAGGAATCGACACCTGGACGAACTGCCCCGGTAGATGGTTCAGCTCGCTGCCATCGTCCAATTGCAGGCGGAACAGTTTTTCCTGCGGCGTCAGCTCACGAACCTCGAGCAGACGACAGAGGCGTGGAGCATAGATGGAAGGTTTTCGGTTTGTGATTCGGTTCATCGCTTATCCGTATACAGAATGCAGACCTGTATACTAGCCGAATAAGGCAATTCTGCAAACCACCACTTATCAGGGCAATATGTCCTGCCGGGGTGTTCTCCAGATAAAGTCGGGGTCCAGTTAAGAGCTGAACCCCGACAATGGTTTCTGGGATTATTTCAAGACCTCTTCCAGCAGTCCGCCGAGTCCGTCGCCGCCCTTGCCTTTGACAAAGGAGAGGATGACCGGGATGAACTTGCCGACCATTCCGGAATCAAGGTCGAGGGCCTTGAATCCGCTGGCCAGCTGGGCCAGGTCACCTAAATGGCCAGCCTTCTGCCCGAAGGCCGAAGCGATGTTGCCGATAGCCCCAGCGATTCCACCAGGTTCCGGCGCCGCCGAGAGGAGGTTGTCCATGCCGGGGACAATATCGGCAATTCGACCGAACTCATCCGGGCCGAGTTTGTTTTTCGCCAGGTTAAAGATCATCCCGGTTCCACCTTTGGCTTGCTCTTCCGAAACACCTAATTGTTTTACGATCTCTTGTAGCAGTTCCATGATTGTTCCCCCTTTGTTTATGTGTGAGTCCGACTGTGAAACTTTCGAGGTTCCGAGGTTCCGTTGATCGGATGCTGTGGAACGTGAGGCAGGAGAGAAATCCATTAAAAGAGAATAGACTTAAACTTTTACTGCGAAACAGAGGAAAGTCAAGTCGCGCACTGCGGTACGATCATTAGGCGGCTTGCCGTTAAAGTCGGGACCGGTCCATCAGGGCTTCAACCAGCAGTCCGGTCGGGATCGCCAGGGCGATGGTGACAGCCGCGCGGCCAAGCGAAAAGGGCCAGCCGAGAAAGCCGACCTCGATCGGGATCATCTGCAGCTTGACCGCGTAACTGGTCAAGACAATGGTAATCACCGCCCAGCGGGCCCCCTGTTTCTGAATGCTCATCAGCAGTGGGAAGATGATATAGGCCGGACCGATCAGCAGGGTGCCGCAGAGGGCGGCGACCAATAGACCTTTGATGCCCCCTTCACGGCCGAGCAGGCGAACAATCAGCTCGCGACTGATCCAGACTTGCAACAGCCCGACCAGACCGAAGACGGCGATGACCAGCAGCAGCACAGAAACAAAGGTGTTGGCGCCGATCGAAAATGCGTTGGCAGCGCGCTCCGGAGCGACGGCCAGGGCCCAGAGATAGAGAGCGATGGTCAATAGCAGCAGCCACTGGCTGCGGAGCAGACGCCAGATCATAACAGTAGCCCCAGCAGCAAGCCACTGAGCATGGCGGCAATAAAGCTGATGCCGTTGCGCAGCAGGGCAAAGCGGCTGCCGAAGGTCTGTGCTTCGAACGGTAGGGTGATGATGCCGACTGAAATCCAGCTGAGGATAAAGGCCGCTATCGCCGGTGGCCAGGCACCGGCATCGAGCAGGGAGCCAGCCAGCGGATAGGCGGCCAGCGGAGGGCCGATCGAGATTGCGCCGGCCGAAGTGCCGATCAGCAAAGCGAGCAACCCACTCGATTCTCCCAGCCACTGACTGACCAGCTGGGGCGGCAAAAATTCCTGAAATAGACCGACCAGCCCAAAAACGGCGATCAGCAGCGGAATCAACTTCAACAGTGACTGCCCGGCGATCTGCAGCGATTGGCCGGTTTTTTGCCGGTCGATAAAGGCAAATATCAGGTAGCAGCTGCCGATTAGCAGCAGATAGATGAGGCCAACGGAGGTCATTATTGCTCGTCTCTTTCGGTTGTAAAAGGCGGAGTCTGGTGTATCCTACTGCAGTCCTGACGTCCGGACAATGACCGAAACCAAAATCAACCTAGCCTCTCCCCAAAAACATGAAGGGAATTCTGCAACTAGTTAAATTTATAGGAGAATTGAAGAGAAAAAAGAAGAATCGGGGTTCATTCTTTGCTATCATGTGTTTACCGCTAAACATCTGAAAACAAAGGAGAACCCCGATGCCTCATGGTGCCAAACTTCGCCACAAATGGAAAGCAAAAGTTCTGAATTGGTCCGAAACTCTCACGGATGCCTACAGTAAGCCTGTCGCAAAGCTTGTTGCTGAAGTCATCAGCGGCATTTTGAGTAGTGGTAGTTTGCAGTTATCGGAAATCGCACGAGCACTGAAAGAGCCCAAACGATTGCACCATACCGTCAAGCGATTGAGCCGAATGCTCGGCAAGCACACCTTATGGCCAGAAGTGGAAGAACGGATTCTGAGTCGTCTGGCACCTTCGGTTGGTGAAGAGATGATCTTGGCCATTGATCCAGGCGATTTAAATCGTGACGGAGCCCCCAAGAGCGAACATCGCAGCCGTGTCCGTGATGGCAGCAAGGGAGAAATCGTTGGCGGTTACCCGCTTTTGAATGTCGTTGCTCGCGACCCGAAAAAAGGCACAACACTTCCTCTTTTCTGTCGACTCTATTCCTACCAGGAAAAGGGATTCGTCAGTGAGAACGATGAGATATTGACCGTCATGCGGCGCATCCAGTCGACTATCGGCAGCAAACGCCTGTGGGTCATTGATCGCGGCGGTGATCGCAGTGCACTGTGGGATGTCTGGCTGGAAGAAGACTTCGATGTTTTGGTTCGGGTCACCAAACAACGCCATTGGCTGCGCGGCAACTTCAAGGGAGACGTGCAAGAGATCGCCAAACAATTGCCAACGAAGCATCGCGGAAAGCTTCGCTCCGGTTCCGACAAGGATATCCGCTTCGGGATGACACGTGTCAGGTTGCCGGAGCATCCAGAACGACCCTTGAGTCTGATAGTTGTTCGGCACGGGAAACTCGAGCCGATGATTCTGGTCAGCACCCGATTAGTTAGAGGGAAACGCCAAGGGGAGCGCCTCATTCACAGCTACCTGGACCGCTGGGCGTGTGAAGAAGGCTACCGTTTCAGCAAGCAGGGGTTTGGTCTGGAGCGGGTACAAGCCCGCAGCTACAAGGTGTTACGTAACCTCGTTGCCTTGGCGATGGCAAGCTGGGCACTGTTGGCAGAAGAACAGCACCGAGCCGAGGAGTTGATTCAGCGGGGGAAACGTCAAAAAGACAGGCAGCGGCACAGGCCGAAGTTCCCCTTTTATAGCATGTTGAAGGGTTGGCAGCGGCTGTTTGCCGAGGCGACAAACCTGCTGCATGATCGGCTCAGACGAGGCAAGTCTCCTGTCCCTCTGATACAGTTGGATTTGCCAGGCATGGCCCCAAGGCTTTGAAAAAAATGGGGAGAGGCTACTTAATCTCTCTGCGCTTGACAGCTTTCCTTTTGGTAGTTACTTTATGGTAACTATCCGTTGGAGAGACTATGTCATCACTCACCGCCCGTCAACAACAAGTCTACGATTTCATCGTTCATTACAGCGAACAGCAGGGC
>CALZHQ010000009.1 GCA_945787295.1 uncultured Desulfuromonadales bacterium | reverse complement strand
CCTCGGCTTCACTCTGGCGCTGTTCATCCTCGGGGCGGTGCGGGAGATCTTCGGTTCCGGTGCCCTGCTCGGGGTCAACCTGTTCGGCGCCGGCTACCAACCGATGCTGCTGATGATCCTGCCGCCGGGAGCCTTTATCTCTTTAGGGCTGCTGCTGGCGCTGATGAACAAGGTTGAAGCCAGCAAATAATGATCCATGAATCATCTTGTCAAGAAGCTTGAGAGGACTGAAATTCCTCGGGATACAGAGCTAGCATCCTTGTGGTTTTGCCATCCGGATTGATCAGAAGCTCATTGATGGCCATCATCTTATCTGAAAGCCATGCATCGGAAAAAACCTTCAAGGGAACTGCATGAGGTTCATATTTCGAACCGATCAATCTTGCATTCTTTAGAAAATCATTAACTCTTTCGCTACTTGACCAAACGGGCAATGATAAACCGGTGCGATCAAGTTCCATAGAGTAAATGTTCTTATGACTACCTCTTGCCACCCACACCTGCCCACTGTCCTTGATTTCGTCGAGGAAAATTTTCTCCCCAAAATATTCAATGTTCATAGCTTCCTCGCTCCTTAACAGACTAAAGAATCTGAGGTTTCCTGCCGCTCATCCATATAGGTCCCTTGAGAACAAGACGTTAATTTATTATACACCAGTTAGATATCAAGGGTTTCCATTAACAACTGACTCTGTTGTAAGTCGTAAGATAAGAATTCATGGCTGGCTTATTGCTGCGCTGCGCATGGGGAGCTGTGCTAAACAGGTATTATGTTAGCAAGTGTTTGATATTTCTCTGGATTATTACAACTTCCTGCAGCTCAGGTCTGTTTGCTACGTTCTTGCGTGGCATGCAGTCCCGCGGCGCACCAGGCTAGATCCTCCATTTCATAGAGCGTCGAGCTGCGCTCCCCGGTCGGGGTGAGGTAGACGAAATGTCCGCTCTGCTCGACGTCCTCCTCGATGGCATAGCCATTGGTCTTGGCAGTTTCTATCGACTGGTCGATGGTTATTGCGACCCATTCCCAATACTGCAGCGTGGTGTCGCTACCGTAGACCGCCTGGCGCCAGTCCTGGCGGGACAGGAGAGGAAACTCTGCCCAGGTTCCACCACACATCTGGATCAGCGACTGGACGAAATCTTGCCATTCGGCGGTCTGATATTTTTCATCCAGCGCTTCCGGTTCCGGTTTGGAAAACTCTGGTGCGCCAGCGGCCTCCTCCGAACCAGCCCCTTCGCCATTATCGCCGAGCAGGTTCTGCAAGCGGATGAGCTCCTGACTCATGCCGGTCAGTTTATCCGTGAAGCTGCGCAGTTCGGCCTGAATGCCCAAAACTTGTTTCTGCGTTTCGGCCGCTGACTTTAGGACCGGTTCCCTGCTTTGCAGAGGTAGAGGCACCTGTTTCGCTGAAACCCCGTCGTCCTCAAGATCCAGCTCCCAGTAGCAGAAGCAGACGTCCTCCCCGACCTCGGTTTCGGCGAACGCCTTGGCCGTGGCAAACGCCTCGGGGTCAGCCTTATGGATGGCACAGTATTTTGCTAAATCGGCTTCGCAATGTTCACGAACGAGACCGATGAAGGCCGTTCGGGCAATGGTTTGGTCAGCAAAGATCCTCGGCGGGACAACCTTTCCGGAGACGATCATTTGTAAGATATAGAGCACGCAACCCTCCTTAGAGTATGACGAAGCAGCTGCTCCTGATCCGGGCAAAACCGAGATCCCGGTTCAAGGCTTTCGCTGGATAATGATGCGGTATTCCGATTCCAGCGCACAGCACAAACTTTCTTCACCGCTGCCGAGAGAGCCCTGGCAGGCGATCTTGCCATGGGCTTGCTGCGCACCGCTGCGGATCAGCTCAGTAATAAACGGCTCATAGTCAAAGCCTCCAGCAACACATTCTTCTCGCGAGCACTCGAGACGGAAGGCCGCGGTCGAATTCTCAGTAAAGATGATTTGCTGGTAGTTCGGTTCGGACTCTGCTTCCGCCTCCTCGAAGGCGACAAACAGCGTGAGCCTTTCGATGTCGGGGTATAGGTCGTAGAGTTTCATATGGCCTTCTTTGCCTGTAGGATTCGACGCGGGCATTTGAGCGTCTAAGTCGGGTGAAGGCTAAGAATAGTGGCTGGGTGGGGGGATTGCAATTTTTAATTGCATATAACCTGGATGGCGAGGGATTGACCAAGGTATTCAAAGGAGAGCATAAATTGAGCGAGAGACAGGTTTCCAAAAATCGTCGCTTATTGCTCCAGCAGCTCCCCCCTCCCCATGCTGGGCCTCTAATTTTCTAAGTCTTTGATAAAACCAAAAACTGAATGCAATTTCTATTCAGTCGATTTTCATAGAAATCAACGGGCTGATGTTTCTTTGTGCTTATGTATCCATGATAAAATGTGTAAAATACACAGGTTTCTCTTAGCTGCTTTCATCGGTGTTGATGTATGGTCTTTCAGAATAAAAAACTTAACTGGCTATTGATGGGAGCTCTGGTCGTGGCACTGGCCGTTCCTCTTATCAATATCTTCCTGATTTACCCTCACTTCAGTGTATTCCTGACTCGAAATATCGAAGATTCCGCCATACGCCTGGCTCAACACATGGAATATGAACTTCAGAAGACCGGCGGCTGGCCTTTGATCCTGAAAGGAGAAGAGCCCACCCCTGAAGAGCTGAGTTTATTAAATAGCTACATGTCTGACTTCGCTCTCCGTAAAATGAAAATTTTTTCTGCAAAAGGGGTCGCTGTCTACTCGACAGATAAGACAGATATCGGCAAGCCAAACAAAAATACCTATTTTCACGAGAAGGTGACCAAGGGGCAGGTATATTCTAAACTGGTAAAAAGAGATACCAAGTCACTCGAAGGTCAGACATACCAAGAAGATGTCGTAGAAGTCTATGTGCCATCTATGCGGGACAATAAGTTCACAGGAGCTTTTGAACTCTATTACAACATTACNNNNACTCGTCTGGTATGCTTCAATTTTACCATTTGCCGTGTCTGGTTTTCTGTTGTTTGCATTATATTGGGGGTTCAGGAACCTAGATAAAAGCCTGATTGAACAAATTAAGGCGGAAGAAGAAATTAAGGCTCTACAAGGTATTATCCCTATTTGTATGTATTGCAAAGAAATACGTGATGATAAGGGCTACTGGAACCAGATAGAGTCCTACATAGAAACTCATTCTGAAGCTCAGTTTTCCCACGGAATTTGCGATAGTTGCCTAGAAAAACACTACGGAAAAGAGCTGGCCAAGCAGGTCAAAGATGCGTCCTTAAAGAGCTGAGCAGAAAATTGATTTAAACCTTACAAGGTGAACATCTTCTTCAAAATCAGGCACTTGTTACAATCTCGCTATCTGCTCGTTCATGAGAACTCACGTTTCACATCCGCAAAGATTTAAAATAAGAATAGATGTTCAGCTACTTGTGCCTTATCGTCGCCATTATCAACCCTCGATTCCGACTGCGCCGGCGCGAAAGCCTGCAAGTTTCAGCCTGCAGACCGATTGAATGAAAAGGTACAGCAAAATCGCTCCCCTATTTCATTTTCAGTCTGGTATATTTGCAGACCAACCCACTACAGTGCAGCAGCACCTGAGTGCATTGATATGGCAAAAAACCCATGAGAAAGGAGAGTTGCATGATTCGATTATTCACCTTGCTGCCGCTCGCTCTGTGCCTGATCTTCGGCACCGGCGGCGACGCTTTCGGCAAGGCTGAACTGGGACTGCAGAAGAACCTCACGCTTGAGGAAGCACCGCTGGACATGGCGACTTCGCCTGACGGACAGAAACTCTTCCTGCTCCTTGCAGGTGGAACTGTGCAGATCTATTCTGCCGCCGGCAAACTTGAGGATACCCTGCGAGTCGACGCCGGTGCTGACCGGATCGAGGTATCGCCGAAAGGAGATCGGCTCTACCTGAGCAACAGCAAAGCCGGAACGCTGCAGATAACCGCCGTTGATTACATCCAGAACATTAACACCGTCGGCTCCCCATTCAAGGGGCCGGAAAATGCGCCGGTGGTCGTGGCCGTCTTCGACGATTTTCAATGACCGTACTGCGCGAGGCTTGTGCCTCTACTCGAGCAGTTGCTCGAGACATATCCCGATAAAGTGAAGGTTGTGTTTAAAAATTTCCCCCTGAGGAACCATAAGTTCGCTCGCAAAGCGGCGAT
The DNA here is from genome assembly GCA_945787295.1 of uncultured Desulfuromonadales bacterium. The sequence continues at coordinate 38,259 of CALZHQ010000009.1, read as the reverse complement.
CGCCGCCCTTGCCGCTCACCAGCAGGGTAAATTCTGGCCCTTCCATGACATGCTATTCGAAAACTTCAACAAGCTCAGCGATGCCAAAATTGCTGAGATTGCCGCCGCTGTTGGCCTCGACATGAAGCGTTACGAGCTGGACTTGAAAAACCCACGCATCTTAAATCAGGTCAATCAGGACGCCAAAGACGGTCAGCAGGCCGGAGTTCGCGGCACGCCGAGCGTCTTCGTCAACGGCCGCCGGCTGCAGGACCGCAGCCTGGAAGGCTTCCGAAAGCTGGTCGACAGAGAGCTGACCCAACTGGGAAAAGGTCAGTAATAAAAATAAAGCACTCAAGGGTTGAGGAAGCGAATAGCTTTTTCAACCCTTTTTTTCAACGGAGCCCCCGCGACAAAAAAATGAGACAAATTGATTATTCGTTCATTTATTGCTGATTATTTTTTCAGTGTTATAGGCAGCCTTCCGCAGAATTGAAAAACCAGTATTTCCTGCCAAAGAATAACCAACCGGCCCCCTCCCCCATAATGACATCAAACCCGCTTTTTCGCCGCTACTCATCAGGCAGAACCTCCGGAAGCCGCACCACTAGCACTGGAACTTTGGCGCTATGCAGGATTTTCATCGTTGTCGAACCGAGTAGAGCATCGGCAACCACCGTCTGACGGTGCGAGCCCATGACAATCAGATCGACCTCAAAGTCATCAGCGGCGGTTAAGATGGCTGATTTCGGTGTATGTGAAGAGATGCGGATATTGGCGATCACGTCGGACGCTGCGCCATGTTCAGCCAACACTTTTTGACAAATCTCTTCCAGATAGGCAATTACTTTCGCTTCGGTATCGAGGGGCGACTCATCGAACTCGTCTGCTATGCCCTCCTGAAGCATGAAGATTTCGGCCAGGGCCTGGTCGGTTATGTTCAACGCTTCATGGCTATGCACAATGTGGATGCGGGCATCGTACTTCTGGGCCTGGCTCAAGGCATATGCAAGGACGTAACTGGTGTCCTGGCCCAGTCCGGCAGCGAACAAGATATTGCGGATATGCGGCAGCATAATGGTCCTCCTTTTCTGCTCTTGTTTCCAAACAATCGATCTAGTGACGGTACGTGAGGGAACCTTATGTAATTATGCCGTAGTTTTCTGTTATTGGTAGCGAACTACAGGGGGAAGATGAAAGAAGAGCCAATCGACAGACCGGAAGATAATCATCGGGTCTGTATATTCGAGGCGACAGAAGGCTGACCGATGAGCACACGTAGTCGCTCGGCGAGTTTGAGCTGGCAATCTTCCACATCGATGAAATGTGCCCTACAATGAGTCAGACACGTTACGCAACAGCATGATCATAACAAGCGATTAAACAGTCGACATGCTACACTTCAGCCTCACTCTTGAGCCAAGCGAAGTGTGGCCTCTAAGAGGAGTTCCGTTCCGGTGCAAATGTCCTCCATACGACTGAACTCCTCAATGTTGTGGCTAACCCCGCCGACACTCGGGATGAAAATCATGCCAACATCTGTGACCTGAGCCATATTCATGGCGTCATGGCCGGCACCGCTTGGCATGATCAGATAAGGCAGTCCAATATTTTCCGCCGCTTCTTTTAGGGTCGTGATGATTTTTTCCGACAACGCGACCGGTTTATCATGACATAATCGCTCGGCAGAGATATCCACACCTCTTTTATCAGCAACTTGTTGGATGACCCCCGTGACAGCGCTAACGGCTTTGTTCTTGTCGGCCATATTGACATCGCGAATATCGATACCAAGCTCAACCCGCCCGGGAATAACATTCATTGCCCCAGGTGTCACATAGAGATAGCCAACCGTAGCGACGGTGTTTTCTCCAGCTTCCGTTGTTGCAATCTGCTCAACACCAAGAATAAGTTCACTGGCAGCGGCCAGGGCATCCTTGCGCATCTCCATCGGGGTATTCCCTGAATGGTCGGCACGGCCCTCAAGTATAATTTTGAAGCGTGTTGGAGCAGCGATATCAGTAACGATACCAATCGGGTAGTCTTTTTCTTCAAGCACCGGTCCTTGCTCGATATGCAATTCCAGAAAAGCATGAATCTGACCTGGTTGCTGACATAAGTGCAGAATATTATCTGGGCGATAACCGCTCTCTTTGAGGGTCTCGTAAAGAGTAAAACCATCTTTGTCGACCAGCTTTTGCAAACCGGGCAGGTCAAGCTTACCGATTAGTGCTTTACTGCCAATCGTCGCAATACCAAATCGGCTCGATTCCTCTGCCGAAAAATTAATGACTTCAATTGGGCGATTCGTTGTCAGTTTGCGGTCATTGAGGATTCGAATGACCTCAAGTGCGGCCAGGACTCCGACTGAACCGTCGTAGTTACCGCCTTCCGGGACGGTGTCAAGGTGCGAGCCGAGCATGATCGGTGGAAGATCTAAACGGCCGGCCCGTCGCCCACGAATGTTGCCCACGGCATCAATGAAAACCGCAAGTCCGGCAGCTTCCATTGTCTCTTTCAGCCAGGATCTGGCCGCGAGATCCTCGAGAGAGAAAGCGACACGAGTAAAACCACCATTTTCTAGAGAACCGAACTGCTCAAGTTCGGCAAAGTCTTTTTCCAGTCTATCTCTCTGACATGTCATTATTTTTCCGTTAATTTCAGACAACACGAATTATGAATTCTGGACAAGCTGCAGCGCAATAGCCACAGAGGATACAATCCTCCCGCTTGATTTTCGCTTTCCCATCCTTTAGATAAATACCATGGTTAGTACAGGCCGGCACACAGGCACCGCAGCCTTTGCAGAATTGTTCCATGATCCGGATCTTCCGCTCACGCTTTTCAAGTTCGGCCCAGACTGCGGTATCAGCCAGCCCGGCATTGGTCAGAAGGAAATTAGCCCTAATCTCTTCCCTGGACAACATGCCGACAGCCAAGGCATGCATCCCCAGCAGGTCGAGTACGTAACGGAAGCTATCTCGAGCTTCCATGATCAAATTACCCCCAGCCAGAGCTTTCATACCGTAAATGCCCTTGTCTTTTCCAGCCGCATAGGCAATCGCAGCTGCCATCTGCTCAGCTGTACCATCGAGGATCCCCATCCCAGCCTGATTGATCAGCGGATGGATAACATCGATATCGGGATGTTCGGCTGCCTGATAAACGGCACAGATATAATGCGTCGAAAGACCGAGAAAATCGATCAGCCCTTCCTGCTGCATTTTTTTCAGTTCAGCCAAGACTTCAGCCCGATCAATAAATGGATTGGCCAGCCGCGCCCCATGGATATGAACAACGTCCAATTTCGGTAAATCCATCTCCGCGAGCGCTCTTTCGACATGCTTTCTTGCTTCTGCGGCGCTAGAGGCATGGGTCTTACTCACGACATGAACCGTTTTATTGGCGCCTTTGAGACCTTCACGAATGTGCCGATAAGTACCGTACAATTCGGCAGTATCGAGCATATTCACACCCAGCTCAATGGCGTAACGAAGCAGTTCACCACCTTCTTCAGGCGACAAATCAGCCTGCAGGGGTCCCAGAGGCAGAGAGCCATAAACCAGGCGCGAGACCTGCATGTCGGTGCGACCAAGTCGATTTACGTTTTTTCTGTCCATCAGCAATCCCCTTCCGTTGCTGACAAAATACCCGGCTGTCAGAATTGCAGCAACAAAAAAGCCGACCCCCTTTTCAAGGAATCGGCTTTCGCGTTGATGGTCGGGGCGAGAGGATTTGAACCTCCGACCCCATGCACCCCATGCATGTGCGCTACCAGGCTGCGCTACGCCCCGTCAACTCAACGCGTCGCGAATTATCTTGTATTTACAACGGTCTGTCAAGTTAGTTCTTGCGGTTATCAAACACCCGACAGGCTTTCCCCTCATGCCTGGTAATACTTGAAGGTTCAACCAGTTTTACCTTCACACCAAGCCCGAGAACCGAATGGATTTTCTTTTCTGCTTCAACCACAAAAGCGCGTTGCTGCTTCATTTCGTCGAAGAAGATCTTTTCGTTGACCTCGACCTGAATCTCCAGCCGATCCTGGTTATTCTCGCGATCGATGACTAACTGATAATGCGGTTCACAACCTTCAATCTGGAACAGCACTTCCTCAATCTGGGTCGGGAAGACGTTGACCCCCTTGATGATCAGCATGTCGTCGCTGCGCCCTCGTGTCTTTTCCATCCGTGCCAAAGTGCGGCCGCAATCGCAGGTTTCATAATGCAACCGAGTGATATCTCGGGTCCGGTAGCGAAGCATCGGGAAGGCCTGCTTGGTGAGACTGGTCAGAACCAGCTCGCCCACTGCTCCTGCCGGCAGCACGACACCGGTATCGGGATCGATGATTTCGGCAATAAAATGATCTTCGGCCAGATGCATCCCCTGCTTACAAAGGCACTCGCCAGCGACTCCGGGACCCATAATTTCAGACAATCCATAGTTGTCAGTGGCAAGAATACCGAGGCGGTTTTCGAGCTCACCACGCATCTGTTCACTCCAGGGTTCGGCGCCGAACAGACCAACCCGCAAAGCCAAGGATTTTGGATCAACGCCCTGTTTTTCCAGTCGATCTGCGATTGTCAATGCATATGATGGCGTACAGACCAGCGCTGAGGATTGATAGTCCTGCATGATCATCAGCTGTTTGTCCGTGTTTCCCCCCGATATCGGGATAACCGAGGCACCGATCGCTTCAGAACCGTAGTGTAAGCCGAAGGCTCCGGTGAACAGTCCATAGCCGAAGGCGATATGGACAATATCTTCGTCTGTGACACCAGCGGCCGTCATAAACCGTGCGACCAGTTCGGTCCAGGTGGCGATATCCGCCTTGGTGTAACCGACAACCGTCGGCTTACCGGTAGTCCCGGAGGATGAGTGGATCCGCACAACGTCGCGCATCGGTACGGCAAACATGCCGTAAGGATAGTTAAGACGCAGATCTTCCTTGGTGGTGAACGGAAGATTGCCAAGATCGGCGAGGGTCTTCAGATCTCCAGGCTGAAAGCCGGTATCCTTGAATTTATTCTGGTAACAGGGAACATTATCAGCAACCCGATGCAGAGTCTGTTGCAAACGTTGCAATTGCAACTGCAGCAATTTTTCCCTCGGCATGCACTCGGCAGCGCTGTTCCAGATGGTCGCTTGACGATCCATAAAGCTCAACTATCCAATCAAGTAATAGTATCTATCTCGCTATTATATCGAGGTAAGTTTACTGCCCTCAATAATATTGATGCCATTATTGGTTAGCACCGTGATTGCCTCATCGACATCATCGAAACGGAAGATAATAACCGCATTATCTCCAGAACGTTCTACGAAGGCATACATGTATTCGACGTTAACATCGTTCTTGTCGAGGATCTGCAGGATCGATGAAAGGCCACCCGGAGTATCAGGCACCTCGACACCGATAACTTCAGTTTTGCTAACCGTGAAATTCTGTTCCTTCAGGACGCGAAAGGCTTTCTCCGTATCGTTGACAATCAGGCGTAAAATACCGAAATCAGAGGTGTCCGCCAGAGAAAGGGCGCGAATATTCACTCCGGCATCTCCGAGAACCCCGGAGACCTCAGCCAGCCGCCCCGATTTATTTTCAATAAAAATCGAAATCTGTTCAACTTTCATTGCCAGTCCCCTTTTCCTTATGATGCTTTTGGACGGTTATCGATAACCCGCACAGCCTTACCTTCACTGCGGGTAATAGTCTTGGGCTCAACCAGGCGAACCTTGCAGGTTACGCCAAGTAAATCCTTGATATCTTTTTTGATTTTATTCGCCAGACCCTGCAGCTCTTTGATCTCATCAGAGAAAGTGGCTTCGTTGACTTCAACCTGCACCTCCAGGGTATCCAGGTTGCCGTCCCGTTCGACGATCAACTGGTAGTGCGGCTCAACCCCTTCAATGTTGAACAGCACCGATTCGATCTGGCTCGGGAAAACGTTGACACCACGGATGATCAGCATATCGTCAGTGCGGCCGCTCAGGCGCTCAATGCGCGCATGGGTACGCCCACAGATACACGGCTCCTTGACCAACCGGGTAATATCGCGGGTCCGGTAACGGATCAGCGGAATACCCTCTTTGGTAATGGTGGTGATGACCAGTTCGCCCTTCTCTCCTGCCGGCAACACGTCCCCGGTGTCCGGGTTGATGATTTCCGGGATAAAATGATCCTCCCAGATATGCAGGCCATTCTGCGCTTCAATACATTCGATCCCGACGCCAGGTCCGAGGATCTCTGACAGGCCGTAAATATCGATCGCCTTGATATTCAGCTTTTCCTGAATTTCCAGGCGCATTTTCTCGCTCCAGGGTTCGGCCCCAAGGATACCGACCTTAAGCTTCAATTTGCGGATATCGATCCCCTCTTCAGCAGCCACTTCGGCCAGGAATAGACTATATGAGGGGGTGCAGGTCAGAACCGTGGAACCGAAATCCTGCATAATCATCAGCTGCTTCTTGGTGTTGCCGCCCGACATCGGAATAACCGAGGCTCCGACCCGTTCAGCACCGTAGTGGGCGCCCAGTCCGCCGGTAAACAGGCCATAGCCATAAGCATTATGAATAACGTCACCCTTGTGAGCGCCAGCAGCAACAAAAGAGCGCGCCATCAGCTCAGTCCAGGTTTCGATATCACGACGCGTATAACCAACGACCGTCGGCTTGCCGGTTGTCCCTGATGATGCATGGATTCGGACAATCTGCTCGAGCGGCACGGCGAACAGTCCGTAGGGGTAGTTGTCGCGCATATCCTGCTTGAGGGTAAACGGCAAACGTTGCAGATCGACGAGCGACTTAACGTCAGCTGGTGTTATGCCAGCCTTTTTGAATGTCTCTTGATAAAAAGGAACCGTCGCATAAACACGCTCTACCGTCTGCTGCAACCGTTTTAGCTGCAGAGACTCAATCGCCTCGCGTGGCAGAGTTTCAAATTCATCATTCCAGATCATCCGTAGCCTCCTGAAATTTCTGAGCTAAACGCCATCTCAAGCGCTTCTGCCAAGTTCAAATGCTTTAAGATTAATATCCAGTAAGCGTGCAGGAACCATTTTATGCAAAGCCTCGATCCAGAGGTTGTAATCGACATCAAGGATTTTCGACAATGCACCAAGCAAGACCGTATTAACGGTTTTGGGATTGCCTGCTTCAAGTGCCAGATCGAGTCCATTGATAACGGTCGTTGCAGGAAACCGCTTGGAAATTTCTTCGGTCAGGTTTGCCGGGTAGGCCTGCTTACCGAGCGCCACCGAAGGGGGGGCAATCTTCAGGTTGTTAACGATAACCTGTCCGTTTTCACGCAACAATGGCAGATAACGACAGGTTTCCAGCAGCTCAAAACTGAACAGGATGTCGACCTCCCCTTCCGGGATAATCGAGGAATAAACCTTTTCACCGTAACGGACGTGTGATGTCACGCTGCCGCCGCGTTGCGACATGCCGTGTATTTCATTCTTCTTTACATCCATCCCGGCCATCATCATGACCTCGGACAGCACTTCACTCGCGAGCAGAATTCCCTGCCCGCCGACCCCTGCCAGCAGAATATTTTTTACATCACTCATGATTATTCAATCTCCAGAAAGGCATCAAATCCGCAGGTCTGCTGACAGACTTTACACCCGACGCAGATGATCTTATCGATGTTCGATTTTTTGTTTTCCTCATCCCAGTTAATAGCCGGGCAACCGAGACGCAGACAGGCCTTGCAACCGGTACATTTGTCGTGATCGACATAGAGCGGCATCCGCTTATCCATGTTGTCACGCGGCACCAGCATACAGGGGCGCGTCGTAATGATTACTGAAGTTTCCGGGCGGGCCATCTCCTCACGAATCGTTTTCCGAGTCTGCTTGATATCGTAGGGATCGAGCACTTTGACATGCTTAACACCGACCGATTTACAGAGCTGCTCCATATCGACCCGGTAGGTTTCCTGATCATTCAGCATGTAACCTGAGGTTGGGTTTTCCTGGCGACCGGTCATGGCGGTGATGCGATTATCGAGGATAATGACCGTCGATGCCGATTTATTGTAAACCATGTCCATCAGACCATTGATTCCGGTATGTAAAAAAGTCGAATCGCCGATTACGGCAACCACCTTGCGCTGTTCTTCATCGGAAATAACCTTACTGATGCCGGTCGCGTTTCCGATGCTGGCGCCCATACAGACACAGGTATCCATCGCTGACAATGGCGGCATGAAACCGAGGGTGTAGCAACCGATATCGCCAGTGACATAAGCCTTGGCACGGTTCAACTCCATGAAGACGCCACGGTGCGGACAACCGGGGCACATGTTCGGCGGCCGCGGCGGCAACTCCGGAGAATTGTCTTCGGTCGGGGCAGCTTTGTCGAACAGGCCTTTCTGCAGGCGACCAGGGGTCAGTTCTCCACAAATCGAGAGTTTGTCCTTGCCGATGACGTTGATACCCATCGCCCTGACCTGCTCTTCAATGAAGGGATCAAGCTCTTCGACTACGTAGAGAGTTTCATAGTTGGCGGCAAAATCACGGACCATCTGCTTCGGCAGCGGGTGAACCAAACCGATTTTCAGGACATCGGCGTCCGGCATCACTTCTTTGACGTACTGATAAGCGACCCCAGCGGTAATAACCCCAACCTTGCCGGCCCCCTTTTCAACCCGGTTGAAGGGCTGCTGACAGGACCAGTCCTCCATCTTTTGTAGACGGTCTTCAACAATATAGTGCCGCTTACGAGCATTCCCCGGCAGCATGACCAGCTTGGCCGGATTGCGTTCAAGACAGGGCTGAGGGATATCCTGCTTACGCTCACCGAGGCTGACGATCGATTTTGAGTGGGAAATACGCGTAGTGCTTCGCAGGAAGATCGGGGTATCGAATTGCTCACTGGCCTCGAAACCAAGTTTGGTAAACTCAAGCGCCTCCTGGCTGTCGGCGGGCTCAAACATCGGGACTTTGGCAAACTTGGCATAGTTACGGCTGTCTTGCTCATTCTGCGAGGAATGCAGCTCTGGGTCATCTGCGACAACCAGCACCAAACCACCGCGAACACCGGTGTAAGAAAGCGTAAACAGCGGATCAGCAGCGACATTGACACCGACGTGCTTCATGGTGACCAGCGCACGAGCGCCACCAAAACAAGCGCCGATGCCGACTTCCAAGGCGACTTTTTCGTTCGGTGCCCAGGACGCATCGATCTCTTTGTATTGAGTGGTGTTTTCCAGAATTTCGGTGCTCGGAGTGCCGGGGTAAGCCGAGGCGACCAGTACGCCGGCCTCATACGCACCTCGAGCGATGGCTTCATTGCCAGAGAGAATAACTTTCTGCATAACAATCCTTGTGATTTTATTGATTTGAAATGTAGGTAAAGCGAGCCCGAATAATAGGCAATTGAAAAGTATCTGTCAATCAGATCAGTCGTTGCAGAAATCGAGCAGGATTCCCTCCAGAAGACCGGCGTCTGCAACCAGGATTGACTCCTTTTTATAAAAGCGGCAAAGGGCAAGGATCAACTCTAGTCCTGGGACAATCAGGTCCCCCCTGCCCGGCTCTAAGCCTGGCAGGCTTTCCCGTTCAGCAACAGTCATTTCATACAGTTTCTTCAGAGTCCTTTCCAGCCAGCTTTTACTTAGCTGTTGATTATTGATACGACTCCGATCATATTCCGTCATTTGCATGTTCATTGCCGCCAACGTCGTTACCGTACCTGCGGTCCCGATCAACTGACAACGAGTTAACAGTTCCGGGCTGATGCCGGCATAGAGAATATCGGTGGAGAATTTAACCACCATATTGGCCAGGTACTGCAAGCGATGCTCAGTATCTGGCAGCTCTTCACAAAGCTGCACGACGCCCAAAGGATAACTGCTGGAAAACAGAATCTGCTTGTCCTTGCAAAATATCAGTTCCGTGCTGCCTCCACCGATATCAAAAATCATCACCACCTCAGGGCAAGGCTCGAGGGCTGACAACACTCCCGCTGCACTCAAGCGAGCCTCTTCTTCCCCGCTGATGATCTCCAGCTGCAATCTGGTCTTGAGCTTTATCAGCTTTATTAAATGTTGAGAATTCTCAGCACGCCTCAAAGCGGCGGTACCGACCACCCGAACCTGTTCGACCCGTTGTTCTTCAAGTAGATTCGCGTAATCAGTAAACGCAGACAGTGTCCGTTCCATACTCCCCTGAGCAAGTCCCCTGCCCGGCAAATAATCTCCAGCCAGACGGGTGATTTTCTGCTGATAAAGCTCAGGTTGAAGGCTATCGGCCAGGCAACGACCGACTAACATCCGCAGGGTATTGCTACCGACATCGATAGCAGCACGCAAATTACTTTTCTCCAAGGATGGCCTCTGAAACATTAAAGGTATGGTCGCCAATTTTTTCAAAATTATGCAGCATGTCAATAAACAGCAGGCCCGGTTGCACAGCACATTCCCCCGTATTGAGGCGATCAATATGTTTCAGGCGCATGCGTTTTTCCATATCGTCGATGGTGTCTTCGTACTCGATCGCTTTGACAGCAATTGAAGAATCTGGCGAATCCATCGATTCAACAACAAACCGGAGAAAATCGATTGTCTTATCACCGATAATGGAGATTTCATTCACTCCAATATCGGAAAAGATTATGTTCGCTTCAGATTTACGCTGCCCCAATTGCCATAGATTTTCGCAATGATCCCCGATTCTTTCGAGATCATTAACGATATGCATCAATGAACCGATGCTTTCCGAGGTCTGCGACGAGATCGATTTTTGTGATAATTGCACGAGAAAATCGGTAATTTCCCGCTGCAGCAAATCGACAAGTTCTTCCCGTCTTTCAAGTTCAGTAATCTTTTTGCTGTCATTATCTTCCAGAAAATAAGTGGTTTCCTGCAGCATCTCCAGGGCGATCTGTGCCATCCGCTGTGCTTCACGCTTTGCTTGACCGATAGCAATCGGTGGCGTGTTTAAAACGCGATTATCGATAAACTTGACCTGCAAGCTATCAACAATGTCCTGACCTCGGATGGCAAGGCTCGACAGTTTCGCCAGCAGGCCGACCAGGGGCAGGAATATCATCACATTGACGACATTGAAAAGAGTATGAGCGTTGGCAATATGACGAGCGATATGTGGTTTATCGCCGATTGCGGCCGAAAGGCTTTCTGCTTGAGCGGAATTTTGAATGATAAAATCTGCCTCACCTGGGGTCAAAACAGCAATAAACTTCAGATACAGCGGCAGCAACAGCAGAATGATTATTGTTCCGATGGAATTAAACAGAAAGTGAGCAAAAGCTGTGCGCCTTGCTGCCAAACTGGTTCCGATCGCGGCAATATTTGCCGTTATCGTTGTGCCGATATTTTCTCCCAGCACCAATGCGACACTGGTCTCAAAGGAAATCAGTCCGGTTGTGGCAAGGGCAAGAGTGATTCCGATGGTTGCAGTACTGCTTTGCACAACAATCGTCAGCAACGCACCGATAAGAATTGCCAGCAGTTTATAATCACCAACGGTAGCTAATAATTGCCTAAATTCATCACTGGTTTTCAAAGGTTCAAAACCTAACTTCATTGTCAACAGTCCGAAAAGAAGCAGGCCAAAACCAAGAATAATTTCGCCAATATAAACTTGTTTTTTGTGACGGCTGAAGAGTTTTAATCCGACTCCGACTGCGATCAGCGGCAGGGCAAACTGCGTAATATTGAAAGCGATCAACTGAGCTGTAACAGTTGTGCCGATATTGGCACCCAGAACGACTCCAATGGCTTGCACCAGAGACAAAAGACCGGCATTGACAAACCCAACCGTCATGACAGTCGTTGCGGTAGAGGATTGAATGATGGCAGTAACGGCAATACCAACAATAGTCCCAACGATTCGATTGTTGGTTAGGGCCGCAAATATTCTACGGATTTTATCACCGGCAACCTTATGTAACCCTTCCGACATCGTCGTCATGCCAAAAAGGAAAAAACCAAGCCCGCCGAAAAGACCGAAAATAAAATTTTGATTCAACAAAATCGACATTATATCTCTCGCAACTGAATATCCAACACGTAAAGAGCGGTAGATTATATAAATCTACCGCTCTTATTACAGCCGCAAAATAGCTCTAGAGCGTTATTTTTTTCTTACCGTAAATGGCAGTGACATTTGAAATGATTTTTGCCCCGGCAAAACACCTGTCTGATACTCCAACCGGAAACCTTCCATCGTGCGTAATTCAGCTGGAAAATAGATGGCTCCAGCGACGGTTGCCGAAGGGTGAACATCAGTGACGGGGAGCGATTCAGACTCAATATATTCAGGTCGCCTTGAAGAGTAATAGCTGCCTTCAGTGCGGAACTGGGTGTCTGATTGGCCACGGACTGAATCCTGGAGATAGTAGTAACCGACATAAGGATAAGGGATCAGGTAGGACGCTGTATCGGTGAGCGTTTCAACCAGTTCAGCAGGATCTGCCGGCTGATATTGACGTCCCTGATCATCTATCAAGATAAAATCTTTAAAACTTAACGGCAACAGCACATTACGCTGATTTGTCACTTCAACCCAAAAAGAACTAAAGTTTTGCCCTGTCGGAGATGGTCTGACGCTCGTCTCATGGACCTTGACAGCAAGTTGCACCCCTTTTCCAGCCTGGACTATTCGTTCGCCATCCTTATCAATATGACTGCCGGGTTGTGGTTGCGGAACAATAATCACTGATGAACAGGCGGTCAGTAGAGAATATAAGAGAATAGCTGATAGTGTCCGCTTCATCGATAGAACCTGGCTTATTTCTTCCGGTTCAGGCTAGCCAACAGCATCGCCCGATAGTCTTTTTGCGAGTTCCGTACTCGACTACTGAAAATCCGCACTATGTTCAGCGCAAACGCCAGGCCGAGCTTTGGATCGGCGTGTGCCAGTGTTTCAAAATCTTTACGCGTAAGCCCATAGAGCACCGCATCTTCTGCGATTCGTGCAGTCGCGGAGCGCTTTCCGCCATCCAGCACCGCCATCTCGCCAAAGACATCATCGGGCCCCAGAACGATCAAAACCTGCTCATCACCTTCTGCAAGCATTCGGGAGATCCGCACAGTTCCCTGTTTGATCAAATAAAGAGATTCACCCGGCATATTCTCGATAAAAATTGTCTTGCCTTCGGCAATTCTCCTGACCGAGAAAATCTTTTCCAGATTTCCGATATCGTCTTTATTCATCCCTTTGAACAGGGGGCTGTCCGCTAAACCGTCAAGACAGACTTGACTCATTGGATAATAAACCTTTCCACTTGATCAGACTGTTGAAAAAGTTTTTCCGTTTCCCGATTTCTATCGTAAACGGCTATATCTACTCGTCTTTGCTTTGTAAGTTTACCAGCTGACGATGATTTTTCGCCAAACCCGGTTAAAAATATATCCACCTTCAAGCCGCGCTGCCGTAGATAGTCCTTGATAGCCAAAGCTCGTTGAATGGAAAGATCGAAGTTCACGGCATCTTGTCCGTCCGTGCTGGCATGTCCTTCAATCCTGATCAGTTTACCAGCACGTTCTTGACGATGTAATTCTTTTATTAATTTAGAAAGTTCGCTTTTATTCTTCTCTGATAAAATCGAGGAATTTCTTGCAAAATATATTTGACCAGTCACCGAACGGCTGGCCAGAAAACTATCGATGTCACCTGCAAAGGCAGGCAAAGAAATTATCAAAGTGAGGATAAAGGAGCTTAAGACTTTCATGCCTACTCTCCTTTTTGCGGCAAGAGAACAAGAATTTCTGCCCGCCGATTTTTTCTGCGGCCGTCAGCCGTCTTATTGGTTTCAAGCGGCTCCAGCTCACCTAGTCCTTTGATGAAAATACGTGCCGGATCAAAACCTTCATTCACCACCAGCTGCTTGCCGACACTGCTTGCCCGTCGATAGGACAGCTTATTATTATATTCTTCAGAGCCGACAGAGTCGGTATGTCCGTTTATGCGGATCAGAAACCATTTCTTCTCTTTGCGGAGTGACGCGGCGACCTGAGCTATCGCCCTAACTCCAGTTTCGGTCAAAGAGTGTTGATCGTAAGCGAAGTTCACATCATCGAAACGAAATTTTCGGTAAACGACTGTCTTTATCGGTCTGACCGCCTGAAAGCTCTCTTCTGGTTTGGCTTGCGTTGCCTTCGATGGAGGGGCGGGTGAGGACACCGGGGTTATGGGGAGCGCGGCAGACAGAACATTGCTCGCCATTTTGATCTGGTTTTCCGGCTCAACGACAAGCTCTTCTTCACCAGGATTGACAGGCAGTTCAGTCTCTATCTTAGGCTCCGGTTTGCCCAGTTTTGACATAGGCAACAAGGGGGTGATCGTTTTGAATTTGGATTTTTTGGCTGTTGATGCAGTCTTTTGGTCTGGCAAAACCGGTTCAATGATTCGCGGAACCGGCTTGGTAAAAGTACCTATCCCTTGGCTGGTTGAGAGACCAATCAATAGACGCCAATCCGGGGAGGCATCTGTCAAACCAGCACCAAAACCAGCATGCAGGGTTAAGTGGGGAGAAAAGAAATATTGAAAACCGGCCATCGCTTCCAGTTCATTGTCCATCCCGGAAAAGCGTTCTGTTGCCCCTGCCACCTCGGCGATTAAACGTAAGCGCGCCATCGGGAAAAATTCCAGGCCGGTGCCCGCAACCAATTGATCGTCGGCACCGAACGCATCATCATTCTTAAGAAATCCAGCGTTGAGGTGCAGGCCGAAACGTCCTTTTTTCATTGTAAAAATTGATCTGGCCAGTAAATCCGTCAGACCATCTCTGTTTGCATCGTCAGCAATGTGGCGACGAGCCTGAAGATCAAGAGCAAGTTTATAGGGTGATGAGCGTTTGCCAAAGACCCTGGCCTTAAAACCAAGATTCGCGTAGCCGCGGCCGCTGTCGGTCTCTTCGTCGTTGAAAAGTAGATTAGGAAAAGAACCATAGGCTTCAAGAAAAGTACCGAGTCCCAAGGTCAAGCTTACCGGCACTATGGTTGCCCCATCACTTGCTTGCTGATCTGAGCCGTTCGCCCAAAGGCCGATAGAGATATTTCCAGAATCGAGGGTGTCGGCTGTTGGCTGACTCAGTAAACCGCTGACACCAAACTGGGTTGGGGTTGCTTGCGCCGTAAGGAGTGACATAAACAGCAGCACAAGGATTAAGATGATAATTTTAAGTGGTGACTGCAAAGCGATCCTCAATCCTTATAAGCTGCGACATAAGCTAAATAATTCTCGGCTGATGTTTTTAAATGTTCAATTTCCGTACTGCTCAGGTCACGCTTGAATTTTGCAGGGGAACCGGCAAAGAGACTCCCTGCCGGCACAATCGTACCTGGAGTTACCAGCGCCCCGGCAGCGATCATCGCATCATCAGCCACGGTTACTCCGTCCATAACAACAGCCCCCATGCCGATCAAACAACGATTGCCAATTCGACAGCCATGCAAAGTGACATTGTGTCCGATGGTCACATCATCCCCCACCCAGGTTGGATGCTGTTTGTGAGTCACATGAATAACGGTTCCATCCTGAATATTCGACCTGTCTCCGATACGAATAAAATTCACATCGCCACGAATCACAACATTAAACCAGACACTCGACTGCTCACCGAGGACGACATCACCTATTATTTCAGCTGAATCCACCAGAAACACATCTTTTCCAAGCGTCGGTGTGATGCCATTAAACGTGTGGAGCATGAGATCTACCTATCGAGGTACGTGCCAGACTAATGAATCTTTTCTTAGTGCTCTATAATAACATATTTTTTAACTGATAATAAGAATATTTTTAACTAACAAAACTAATCTTTGCAAGAGATAAATGGAGATGCCAGTAGATGGCGCCGACAAGGCAAAAAAAAGCCACTTACTTAATCGTAAGTGGCTTTTATCTCTAATTATTACCAACTCAGCCGTCGACCCGCTCCCGCAGCTCTTTTCCGACCTTAAAAAATGGTAACTTTTTCTCTTTAACCTTTATCACCTCACCTGTTTTCGGGTTGCGACCCATGTAAGCTTTATAATCCTTCACCATAAAACTACCAAAGCCACGAATTTCTATGCGATCACTGTCGATCAATGCCTGGGACATAGAGTCGAAAATAAGGTTGACGATCTGCTCAGACTTTTTATAAGTCAGGTTTTTTTTGATCGACAGTGCTTCCACCAGTTCAGACTTGTTCATGTTGCCCCCTGGAGGTTCTGATTAACTGTTAAAATTTTAGATACTAATGATGACTATACAATATGATCTTCACATGTCAACAAGAGTAGCAAAAGTTTCAAGCAGTTGGAGGCCAATCGGGTTTAAATTATGGTAAAAGGAGACAATGTCCAAATGACTTTTGCATCCTCCTCGCCGACATTATCCCAGCGATGTGGTAAATGCGATTTAAAGCAAAGACTATCCCCTGCTTCCAGCTCGTAGACTTCGTCGACTATCGTCATCCGCAAACGACCTTCCAGCAGATAAATCAATTCGTCACCGGGATGATACATGTTCTGCTGTCCGCTACTGCCACCCTTCTGTACCGTGCAGTAAAAAGACATAAACTGAGGATCGCGCAACCCTGAGGTAAAAGACTCCGTATGCATATTGTGCTCATCATCATAAACGGTCTTGTCACGCTCTCCTGGTCGTGTATGGACAACTTCATGGGAGGTTGAAACATCTTCAACAAAATAATTGATACTTTTATCAAAAACGGTTGCGAGTCGCATGAGAATTTCAACCGAAGGGATTGTCAAACCACGCTCTATCCGCGAAATCATATTTGACGAGACATGCGACTTTTCAGCCAGGATCTGAATCGTCATATCCTGCTTAAGGCGGATTTCCTTCAGTTTTTTACCGACTATTTTTTTTACCTGCATCTAATGACTCCAACGATGATTAAATAATTATTTTATTGAATTATACGTTAGGTGGCGGCGATACAACCCAGAGAATTTTAGCCTGTTGATTACTACGGTTTTTCCAACTGTGCGGGATTGAGGCCTTAAAGCCGATCGAATCCCCCTTTGCAAGTATGAAATTTTCACCTTCTATGGAAAATTCCAGACAACCTTCCAAAACCATTGCAAATTCTTCCCCGGTATGAACCATCCCCCCCTCACCACTGTCGCAATACGGCTCCAGAGTGTCGACAAAAACAGAAAAGCCGGGATCTCGCAACCCTTGAGTCAGACTGTTTATCTGATGCTTGTCTTCAAAAAAGAAAATCGGCTCGCCCTGTTCTGCAGGGGTAAAGATGACGGTGCTCCCCTTTTCGGCCTCTTCGACAAAATAACTGAGACTTAAACCGAGAGCGTCGGCAAGCTTCATCAGGATCTCAACGGAAGGAGTTGTCAAACCCCGTTCAATTCTGGAGATCATGTTAGAAGAAACTCGTGACATTTCCGCGAGTTCCTGAATGGTTTTATCCCTCTTCAGACGTGACGATTTGAGCTTTCTGCCGATTAGTTTTTTGACCATTTCAGAACACTCCATTCAAATTTTAAAATCATGTTTTATCATCACTTTTTTGCCCTGTCAATACTATATGAGATAAAGGAAACACAAAATGGTAGGTCATTATACATCGACAATCTTCGCACCCTGTAAACCACAAAACCAAAGCCGGTTGACAATCATGTCCGATAAATATAATCTGCCGAACACTTGAAAGGATGAGTCATATGAGTCAACAGATTATGCAGATCATTGAGCGAGCCGCCAAAGGTCTAGCTCTCGAGATGTCAGAAGCAAAACAGATCATGAGTGCAAAGGGCGCAGAGCTGACCGCTTTTATGGCCGGAGCCCAGAGGCTAAAAGAACAATACCTGGGCGATAAGATCGACCTCTGCTCGATCATCAATGCCAAATCGGGTCGTTGCTCAGAGAATTGTAGTTTTTGTGCGCAATCAGCCCATCATCAGACAAACAGCCCTGTCTACCCCCTGAAATCGGTGGAAGAGATCGTCCAGGGTGCAAAGCAGGCCGAGGCCGAAGGAAACCACTGCTACGGAATCGTCACCAGCGGAACGCGAATTGAGCCCGGGGTAGAATTCGAGAACATCCTGACGGCCCTGCAGAGAATCGGCGAAGAATCGAAGATTGCCCCCTCAGCATCACTCGGCATTCTCGATGCTGCAGCGGCTCAGGCCCTTGCTGACGCCGGCTGCAAAACCTATCATCACAACCTGGAAACTTCCCGCTCCTTCTTCCCGGAAATTTGCACGACCCATGACTATCAGGAAGATGTTGATACCGTTCTTTGCGCAAAAGCTGCCGGCATGGAAGTTTGTTGCGGCGGAATTTTCGGACTCGGCGAGTCGATCGACCAGCGCATAGAGATGGCCCTCACCCTGCGTGAATTGGATGTTGATTCGGTGCCGCTCAATTTCCTCAACCCGGTCCCCGGGACGCCACTCGAGGATTCGCAACTTCTCACGCCGATGGATTGCCTGCGGATCATCTGCCTCTACCGCTACTTACTGCCGCAAAAACGGATTACTGTCTGCGGTGGGCGCGAACACAACTTGCGTGAATTTCAATCTGCGATATTCATGGCCGGAGCGAGTGGCACTATGGTTGGCAATTATCTGACCACAACCGGTCGCAATCGGGAAATTGACTTGCAGATGATCACAGATGCTGAGGTAACGATTAATGCCTGCAACTGAGAAACCGAAAGGCCTGTTCATTACCGGGACCGATACCGGAGTTGGCAAAACTCTGGTTGCCGCTGCCATCGCCAGGATCCTGTCAAAGCGCGAACTGAAAGTTGGCGTCATGAAGCCGGTCGAATCTGGCGTTGCCAACCCTAAAGCTTTGGGGCCGGATGCCAGCCTGCTGAAATGGGCCGCAAAGAGCCAGCTTCCTGACGAACAGATTGCTCCATACCGTTTAAAGGCGCCGCTGGCTCCGGCGATTGCCGCTTCTCGCGAGCAAGTACGAATCGACTACAGCAGCCTGCTGCAACAGGCCGAACGGATTATCGCAGAGCACGATTTCACCATCATCGAAGGGGCAGGCGGGCTTATGGTTCCACTTGCCGGCGGGTTATTGATGGCCGACTTCGCCCGCGCTCTCGACCTGCCGTTACTGGTCGTCTGTCGCCCCAGCCTGGGGACCATCAACCACACTTTATTGACTCTGTTTGCCGCGCGAAATATGGAGTTGCCGGTTGCCGGGTATCTGATTAACAACATGCCGGAGGAAAAATCAGTGGCGGAAGAGACTGTGGCCCACTCTTTGGCCTCCATGACAACAGATGAATTACTGGGCGTGTTAAATCAGGTTACCGGGGAGGAACAAGAAAAAGTTACGCAATTGGCGGCGCAGATCACTGAAATGCCAACTTTTTCTTTACTCGAAAAGCATTTACCATGACTGATCGTTAGAATTTTAAGCGTGTTTTTTCACGCGCTGCTTACCGCAGTCAGGACAAAAGCTCCACTGCTCGCGCAAATCAGCCCCACAAGCGCAGCGATGCTGCAGCAACTGCTTTCTGTTCCTGGCTTTAACAATAAACAAAAACAGGAGCGCTATAACAATCCCAAAAAGCAGCAGGATTGCCGGTGCACTCAAGGACATCAGCGACGCAATCGTGCAGCGGCCGCAACTGTACGACCACAAATTATAGCCGATGATCGCCACCAGCAGCGCTGAAATGGAGAGATAGAAAACCAGGTTTTTCTGCTGCGCTTTCATCCGGTCCCTTCCTGCATTAAACCACAAAACGGACAATATTGATGATTGATCAGCTTGCCCTTATGACAATGCACACAAGCTTCACGCAATCGCTGCTGACAGTGGGGGCAAACCATCCAGTCGATATCAACCGCGCGATGGCAGGCCGGACAGGCCACCTTGATCTGTTCTTCGGCGTTATGCTCCGGATCCAGTTCAGCCAGGATCAACCAGAGCACAACCGCCAATATGATTAACAGCAACAGCAACATTAATCATCCCACTTGAGCAAACTCTGTAACCTTAGAATTAGTATCTGCGGCAACCTTGCCATCACGAAGCAGCAAAGTCCGGTCGAAATAGTCCCGTATCTCATCGTTATGGGTCACCATGACGATCGTCTGACCTTCCTTGTTCAAATCGCTGAAGAGTTCCATAACCTCGTGGCTGGTGCCGCTGTCAAGGCTACCGGTAGGCTCATCCGCCAGAATCAGAGGTGGTGCGTTGACCAGCGCCCGGGCAATTGCCACCCGTTCCTGCTCCCCACCGGACAGTTGACTCGGCAGATGGTCCACACGCTGTTCAAGACCAACCCGCTGCAAAACAGTCTGTGCCATGTCCCGCTTATCGCGAACCGGCAGCTTTTTTACCGCCAGCGGCAGCATCACATTCTCTGCCGCTGTCAAATAAGGGATCAGGTTGAAAGACTGAAAAACAAAACCAAGGTATTCGCGGCGAAAATCCGCCCGCTTTTCACTCCCGAGGGCATACAGATCTATATCGTCAACGATAACCTGGCCCTTGGTGGGGTGACACAGGCCGCCAAGAATCGACAGGAAAGTACTTTTCCCCGAGCCTGAAGGCCCCATGACGCCGAGAAACGTTCCCTCGGCGACCTGCAGGTTGATCGCATCGAGGGCGGTAACGTCGACCGCATCACTGTGATAGGTTTTCCCAAGTTGCTTTAGCTGAATAAATGACATGGATGCTCCTATAAGGCCCGTAATGCTTCCGTCGGATCGAGTCGACTTGCTTGTAACGCCGGATAAAAAGAGGCTGCACAACCGACCAGCAGGGCCAGGATCATCGCCGCCACACCGAGCAACGGACTCCAGGCAACAGTGACATGATGCTCGGTCATAAACGGGATAATAGCTTCAGTCGCCCCCATCCCAACCAGGAAACCAAGGAATCCGGCCAGCAAGCTGACGACCGATGATTCGAGCAGTATCAGCCGCATCACATGGGCACGGCGAAAGCCAAGAGCCCGGAAAATGCCTATCTCACGGGTTCGCTCGTTGACCGAGCCCATCATGGTGACAAAAACCACCAACGCACCGATCAGCAGGACGACAACAGCGATCGCCAGGGAAAAAGTCCGGAACTGCTCAAGGGTATGCATCCTGGTCTTAACCACTTGCTGAATGGCACTGACCTCGACATCCGGCAACACATTGCTGATCTGGCTCACCATATCGGTCACCGGACAGTCAGCGCACAAAGCCGCGACCTCAACCAGAGAGACTCTGCCAGCTTTGTCGAGCAGCCGTTGCGCCATCGGCAAGGAGCCGATCAACAACTGATCATCCTGGGAACCGGTTTGGCTCAACACGCCGCTGATCGAAAAATCTTCGCCAGCAATCTGTACCGAGGAACCAGGCGCCAGACCCATTTTTACGGCAACGGCCTGGCCAACAACCAGTTGATTATCGGATGTCACCGGCTCACCGCGAATAGTCCACCAACGCTTGAGATGGAATTCTTTCTCGATATCAACGCCCATCAGCAGGATCCGCTCAGAACCGACCTCAACGGCACCAAGAACTTTGGGAGCGACGGCAGCAATATTCCGACTGTTCGGAATCGTCATAATCTTCGCCAAATCAGACTGGCGAATCTCCTGGGCATTCACCGCAACGCCACCCAAAGTGATCCCGCCATAGCTTAAAGAAAGATTGTCACTTTGTGGGGTGATCAGGATATTGGCGCCGTAGTTTTCCATCTTGTGCTGAATGTCTGCGGTCAGAGCATCAGACAGCGAAACCAGGGTGACGACAGTAGCCACACCGATCAAAAGGCCGATCACGAGAAAAGCCATGCGGCTTTTCCGGCGGCGTAGATTATTTAATGCTATCGATTCAAGCTTCATAAACCTGCTCTCCGCGCTCAGCCACCAAAGTACCAGGCCCCTTTGACAATATCGCTGTCGTTAATCACCAGTTGACCACCGTCAATACGACGATTCAGCGGAGCCGGGTTGCAGCCGCCCTTGACCTGATTGATCATGTCGGACCGGAACTTCATGTCGCAATTGTTGCAGACCATCATCGTCCCTTCCTGACGATAGCCTTTCTTTTCGTGGTAACAGACATCACAGGCATCAAAAGCCGCCCGCATCACTCCATCAACACTTTTGATAACGAAGAAGCTGATATCGCCATTGGCAGTGGCATATTTGAAATAGTGCGCCTGACCGTCGTTGACCTTACTCAAATCAAGACGGACTTCTCCATTGACACTCTTCACTGTCGGATACCCGCCGCTCGATGACTGAGTCAGGGCGAAAGCGGCTCCAATACCAACGACAACGGCAAGAGTGGCACAGACAATCAGCATGACCTTGCTATTCTTTTTCTCTGGCTCGGCAAATTGTTCTCTTTTGTCCTGGCGTTCCTTACTCATTCAATGACTCCTTGTCTAAATGTTTCTTTTAGCCACAGCAACCGCCACCACAGCCGCCGGCGGAACTGGCAGACTGCTTCAGTTGCTGATCGTAAATAGTGATTGAGGTATTATCGACCAAATCCTGATACCAGCGACCAAAAACCTGTTGTTTTTCCCGCGGATCCTTGACCTGGCTCAGAACGAACTGATCAATGTTCCGATTGATCACCATATCTTCCTTCAATTGCTGCTGAAAGCTTTCCAGAGAGCCGTATCGCGTGGTGATGTAGTCATCCAGTTTCGGCATACTCTGGCGCATTTTCTGAATTCGCAGGTCGACTTCACCATTCTGAACGACAATCTCATTGGCATCAGCCGCTTGCAGTAACAAGGTCCGCTGCAAAACTGTCTGCCATGCTTGAGCTGAGGCTTGTTTGCGGGCATCCGAACCATCTTTCAAGCCGGCAGTTTGAATATATTTAGTCATAGCAGTACCGAAGTCTGAACGTGATATCAGCTGGTCACCAATACGGGCGACATAATCAGCCGCCAGCGTCATCTCTTCAGTCTGCAACGCCAGATACTGTTCGCTACTGAGCAGTTGTTTTACTGCAGCTGGATAACCGGCGGCCGTTACCGTCGTAGCAAGCTGGCCAGCCGCAACACGTTGCGGATCGTAGGTTATCTTGCTGATCCCGGTTGTCACACTGACATCGACAGAATCAACCCCAGGCAGGCTTTCCAACGCTTCAGTAATTGTAGCGACGCAAGAGCCGCAGGTCATGTTATTCACTTGCAGCTCAGCCAAGGCAAAACTGGCATTCGCAGCCGTTCTGGAGGTCAAAACAGCGTAAGAAGCAGCAACAACCACAGCGAGCAGACAAAAAGCAGCAACAACAATATTTTTCGGACTCATGGATTTGACCTCACGGAAATCGGCTAAAGGACTGACAAGAGTTATTATCAGGATTCGTGCCAACGCTAACCGGCAGAAATCACATAGTTTTCAGATGAGGAGAGAGGCGATTCGGAGAATATCCAACATTCAGGTTGTAGAATTTTCTACAAAAACTGACATATCGAAGGGTTTAGCTGGCGGCTTTATCCCGTTTCAAATCGATGGTTTCACGTATCTTGGTGAGCAGCGTCAACGGCGAAATCGGCTTATTTAGCAGAATAATATCATCATCGACCAGTCCCTGGTCTCTCAACGCATCAAAGGTATAACCGCTGATAAAAACGACCGGGATATTCGTCCGTTTTCGAATTTCCTGATAAAAATCATTCCCTTTGATCCCCGGCATGACGACATCGGAAAGAATCAGCGCGAGTTCCTGATTCTTCCTGTCGAGGGTTGCCAGAGCAGAGTCTGCACAGTTCCCGGTAACGACCTGATAGCCGACGGAATTTAAAATATTATATGTTGTTTCGAGCACTTGTGGATCATCCTCAACCAGCAAAACGGTCTCCGTTCCGCCAGGAAGTTCCCCGGCGACGGGAGTAAATTTTTGCAGCGGTTTACGGGTTGTCAACGGCAGATAGATCTGAAAGCGGGTGCCCTTATTATGTGAACTGTCGACCAGGATATAGCCCTTATGCTGCTTGATAATACCCCAGGCAATTGCCAGTCCCAACCCAGTCCCCTTGCCGGTATCCTTAGTGGTATAAAAGGGGTCAAAAATATTCTGCAACACTTCCGATGACATCCCAACGCCGGTATCTTCGACGGTGATAAGTGCATAGTCCCCAGGCTCTCCATAACCGTGAGCCTTAGAGAAATCGCGGTCGATACTGGCCCGGGCTGTTTTGATAGCGAGAACCCCACCACCCGGCATGGCATCGCGTGCATTGGTGGCCAGGTTGACCAACACCTGCTCAAGTTGCGAAGTATCGGCCAAAACAAACAATTGCTGTTCTGCAAGTGTTAACTGTTTATCGATATGCTCACCGATCACCTTGCCGAAAAGGTCCTGAACCTGCAACACCAGATGATTCAAATCGACCGGGGTCGATGGGCCGGTCTTCTTACGGCTGTAAGCGAGCAAACCATGAGTCAACTTAGACCCACGATCTGCAGCTTCGGCAATCTTGCTGATCTTCGGCAGCAGTTGCTTATCATCTGCGTAAAGCGACTGCAGTAACCCGGCATAACCAGAAATAACCGTGAGAATATTATTGAAATCATGTGCAATACCACCTGTCAGGGTGCCGATCGCTTCCATCCGCTGTGAATGCTGCAATTGTTTTTCAAGAGTTCTACGACGGGTAATATCTATAAAGGTGATAACACCACCGATCAATTCTCCTTGACGCATCATCCGATGTCCCCAGAATTCAACAGGGATTTCCTCACCATCTTTACGCATCAGAACACCATCAGCACCGGCGACCTTTTCTTCTGATTCGATTGCGGCCATAAATGGACAATCGACGTTGGCTGTCTTCATCTGCCTAAACTGTTCGTTATCGACCAATTTACTGAAACTTTCGCCGATCAACTCAGACTCATCATCATAGCCGAGAATACGCAAGGTCGACGGGTTACAAAACACACATTCACCGGTCAAATCGATGCCGACAATCGCTTCTGCCGTTGAATTAAACAAGGTTCTCAGCATCTCTTCATTATGGGCTAGTTCACGGACGTAATTAAGTCGCTCACACTCGGCCGCAGCCCGCGAAGCGATGACCGACAACAGCTCTTCAACATGCGGAACAGCACTCATCGGCCGGCGAGAAAATGCACTGACCACGCCGAGCACATGACCATCATGACCGACCATCGGGATACCGATGAAGCTTTTGATTTTAGTCAGCTTAAACTGATTCAGCGCGGGGAACAGCGACGAGACATCTTCTGTGTAGAAACGATAGTTTCCGGCCAAGATTTCAGCATAAGGCGTACCGTCCAATTGCATTGAAAAGGGTTTCTTCAGTTGCTCATTCAGACAACTGGCTTGGACCTTTAAACGGTCACCTGAAGAGAGGCCAATACTCGCGCCATCGGCATCAAGCCACACACAGAGATTTTGGACGATCTCGTCGAGGCAATCCTGCCCAGTCAAACCGACGGTACTACGAACCAGGGTTTTAATCGAAGATTCATATTTTTCACGCAGGGTGATATCGCGGGCCACCGAAAAATAGACCTGCTGGCCGTTAAGCTCAAACAGTTGACAACCGATTTCCACCGGCAACCACTCGCCCTCAGAGGTATGAAGTTCCGCCTTGAAAAGCGCCTTTTCGTTTTCTAAAATTTCATCCAAAATCAGTTTAAATGCATCTGGATCTGCCTGGCTAGTGCGATTGATATTGTAGGGTGAAAGCGACTTGAATTGCTCACGTGTGAACCCGAGCAAATGACAGGCGACATCGTTAACCTCGATAAAGTTGCCAGGAGTGCCATCCGGATTTTTCTTCGAAATCAAGATTGCATCCGTCACCCCATTGAACAAGCGGGAAAAATATTCCTGATTTTGTAATAGCAGCCGTTCCCGCTCATCAATAGTTTGACGCATACTGCGGAAACTGTCAGACAAACGATCGATTTCCAGGTGATTGCCATATGGCAGCGGATAGCGATAATCCCCTTGCGAGAAGGACTCGGCACTTTGTGCCAGGTCAGAGATCGGCCGAACAATTTTCTTGGCTAACGTCCGCGCCCAGAGCGCTGCAAGCCCGAAGGCCAGCAACAGTGAACAGATAAGAACAACCCGTAGCCGCCAGACAATACTCAACAGTCCTGAATGCTCTTGTCCGAACAGAACAATCCAGTCCGCCGTCGGTATCCGAATAGCGGTTCCCAGATAAGTCTTGCCGTCAAGTTCATATGCTGTTGTTTCAGGCCCACCGTTCAGAGCTGTTATCACTGGTGGCAAATGATCTAAGTCGACATTCTCCGGAGCTGCCGACTGTGGCAACTGAAAGACCAACTGCCCCTGCTGGTCGAGAAGTAACAGATGAGATGGATAGTCGCCCAACATTGGCACAAAACGCTTGTGGAATTCCTCAATATTTACATAAGCGATCACCAGTCCATTATCAAGCTGGCTGGTAAGCGCAAGCGATATCCGCCCGGTATGATTTGAATAAAAAGCTTTCGACCAAAGCACACCTGTGCTGTTTCGTGCATTCTTCACTTGTGGCAGCAACGAAAAGTCTTGACCGAGATATTCGTCGTTCTGTGAAAGGAGATCAATTGGCAAACCGGTTGCAACGACCTGGTCTGATTCGTCAAGCAAAAATATTGATTCGATACTGTCGTTTTTGGCGACCAGATTATTGAGGTATTTCTTAAAATCGTAAGAATCTGTAGGCAGGTAGGGATAGAGTCTGGAAAACTCACGAATCAGAACATAGGGCTCCTGTAACTCAAGTGATATCTGGGCGGCGATAGAATCTGCCGCAGAAAAATTTTCCCGGGCCAGACGATGCTCTGTTTCACGGGTGAAATAATCGAAAGAAACAATACTGACGATCAGCAGCGGAAGAATCGCAACCACCACAAAGCGCCAGGTCAAGGCATCTTTCAGTCTAAAATCTATTCTCATATCAATCGCTTATCAGCAAACAGAACACACTAAAAGACTTCGGGCCAGTGCCGGTTGTTTTTTGACAATATCAATATTTTAAACCGGTCAAGAAACAAAACGTCCTTTACTCGCGGGACGATAAAAACTTGTTAAAGCGGACCCCCTTAAAAGTAAATCGGACCCTGTCGGGCAGAATTTCATCGACATGCGCCCCCATGATATCGGTCCCCTCCATAACCGGCAAATCATTAATGACCGCCAAACGCGAATCTGGTTGCTGATGATAAACGATCTCCTCAACTTCCAACAAAGGGATATCAATCGGTTCAGAATTGGTAACGGCAAGAGGCGCAGTAACAGGGACCGGCGTTACCTGATTTTCGACTGGGGGCCGTTGAATGAGTGTATTTTCGCTTAACAGGGCTGTTGCTTGCGTGGTTTTCTGCGCTGGCACGATAGTGTCCTGTTCAGGCGCTTTTACCTTCAATGGTGGTTGAACAATTACTGCTTTTGACTGCGTTGGCGGCTGAACAGCAACGCTAGGGGACTGCGATTCAATCGGCGCCACATAGAACCACCAAACGATGCCGCCTAAAATAACCAGTACAGCGACGATCAATGTGACCGCAAACCACGGAGTCGACTTATTCTCATCATAACTGCGCTTGAGAATATCATGGGCAAGGTCAACGCTTCCTTCGCCAAGCGTAGCTTTTTCATCTTCGAGTTTACGTAAAGCCTTCAGTATAGAGCTCATGATCCCTCTCCAACTCTCAGGCGGGGCATGTCGTGACCGGTTTCACGATAAAGCCAATACAGGGTATGTGCTCCGACCCGACCATCGGGGGCCAGATTCTGTTGTTGCTGAAAGCGGGTCACGATATCTACAGTCTGTGCGTCATACCGGCCACTTTGTACAGAATTTGCATCATCAAGTCCCGCCAGTAAATTCTGTAACGCGATGATTTTCTGGCCAGAGACATTGGGGCGGTCGATTAAAGGGATTTTTTCATAATTCAGATAAGGCAGCAGAGCCTTCCCAAACCAGACAGCTTCCAATTCTGCCTGGCTCAACCAGCCGGAATCGGTCAACATCGGTACGGTCTGGAGTTGACCATCACGGTAACGGGTCACGGTCAGAAAACGTTTGCCAACGATATTCGGCAGAATGATTTCCAATACCAGCGGTGCATCTGCCTTTAACAGTTCGGGTACTCTCCCCTGTATTTCAACGAGATCGAATCCGACATGCATAAGCGCTGACTGCATCTTTCTACGACTGTCGATAACCGGAAGTTTTGTCGGGACCGGCCTTTGCCAGAGTTCGGCCATAGCAACAACCGACTGCAGGCCGCTTTCTTCGACCGAATATTCTGCTATTGCCTGTCGAAGAATCTTGATTCGCTCAGCGCTGACAGGTTCTGCCACCTCCTCTTGGACCTGTATTGTTGCTTGCTGTACAGGCTTTTGAATTTGCTGTTCCGCACTACTCTGCGACATCTCAGCAGTGATATCTGCAGGAGGAGAAGCTAAGCTGAAAATTTTAACTCCAACCAAAATAACAACTATCACGCCGAGCAATAAACTGCCCATTAGCGGCACAAACCGACTCATCCGCTTCGAGTCCTGTCGCTGCAGCTCTTTTTGCGCCGCGTGCACATCCAGCCTGGAAACAGTCTTGGAATCTCGGCCATAAGCGACCAGCAACGCCCGATCACAGAGAATATTGATCAGCCTCGGTGTTCCTTGTGTATAGCGATAAATCTGTGTCAGGGCCTTCGATTCAAACAGAGAGGAGTCCTGGCTGCCAGCCACTCGCGCCCGATGTTTCACGTAGCTCTCAGTGTCCTCAGCATCCATCGCTCTCAGCTGATAGCGCACAGCAAGCCTCTGGCGTAATTGGCGCAAATCACTCCGCTGCAGTATTTCGTCAAGCTCGGGCTGACCAACCAGAATCATCTGGATCAGCTTTTCCGTTTCTGTTTCCAGATTTGACAACAGGCGTAATTGTTCAAGAACCTTTGGATCGAGATTCTGTGCCTCATCGACGACCAGGACGACCGTCTTACCGGCTTCTCTTTGCTGCAACAAAAAACGATTCAGAGAATCATGCAACTCAACAAGCTGAGCTCGTTCCTGATCGAACTCGATAGTAAATTCACGATGAATTGTCTGCAGCAGCTCGAGAGCGGACAAGCAGGGATTAAATATCAAAGCAACGCGATACTCCGCTTCTTCCAACTGCCCGAGCAGGGTTCTTAAAACGGTTGTTTTGCCGGTACCGATTTCACCCGACAGAGACAAAAAGCCGACCCGTTGCTGGATTCCATAAAGCAAATGGGCAAAAGCTTCCTTATGAATTTTGCTGAGGAAAATAAATCGCGGGTTGGGGGTTATATGGAACGGTTTCTCATCAAAACCGAACATTTTTAAGTACATATTAGTCCTTACCACTCTTGCGTTCTATAACTGTCCTAATTGTTCACAGCAAGGTCATTTTTTCAAGTACAAAATCGGTAGACGATTCAAGACCTTCTGCTAGACTGAAGATATTTCCATAAACAACAGGAGATTCTGCAGATGGAAAACTGGAAACGATTTACTCAGGATCAGAGAATCGCTTATTTTTCTATGGAAATCGGGCTCAAAGCTGAGATCCCAACCTATAGTGGCGGATTGGGAGTTCTTGCCGGCGACACGATCAAAAGTGCTGCGGATCTGAAGATCCCGATGGTTGCTGTGACCCTCCTCTACCGCAAAGGCTATTTTCAGCAACATTTCGGCGCCGACGGCTGGCAGCAAGAAAGGGACATCAGCTGGCTTCCGGAAAAACATATGCAGCTACTACCAACCAAATCACTGGTAACCATTGAGAAACGCGATGTAAAAATACAGGCGTGGCTCTACAACGTGAAAAGCCCGACCGGCGGTGAACTGCCGATCCTGTTTCTCGACACAGACATTCCCGGCAATAATGAAGAGGATCGTTCCATTACCGACCACCTCTACGGAGGCGGTCTTGAATTAAGGCTGAAGCAAGAAATCATCCTCGGCATCGGTGGAGCGAGAATTCTGCGCGCGCTCAACTTTGGCATTAAGAAGTACCATATGAATGAAGGGCATGCCAGTCTGTTGACTGTCGAGCTTCTCAATAATGCCCGAATTCCGGTTGAGGAGACCTGGGATGAGCGGAATTCCTGGAACACCAAGAAGGTCATGGATCAATGTGTTTTCACTACCCACACTCCGGTAGAGGCAGGTCACGATCGTTTCCCCTACGATCTTGTCGAGCGGCTGATGCCGCCTGAGGCGCCAATCGCCTTGCTGAAAGAAATCTCCGGAGAAGATAATCTCAACATGACGATCCTGGCGCTGAAACTGAGTAACTTCATTAACGGTGTCGCCAAGCGGCACGGTGAAGTCTCAAAGAACCTGTTTCCTGGATTCGAAATTCACGCAATCACCAACGGCATCCATCCATTCACCTGGTGTTCACCCTTTTTTGTCAATCTGTTTGACAAGTACCTGCCCGGCTGGGCCAATGAACCTGAGCTGCTGGTGCGGGTGGAAAGCATTCCAGATGACGACATCTGGGAAAATCACTGTGGTGCCAAGGCGTTCTTCTTTCAGTACATCAAAGAGAAAACCGGCAAGGAGCTCAACCCAGACCTATTAACCATCGGTTTTGCACGCCGAGCTGCAACTTACAAACGTGGCGATCTGATTTTCCATGACATGGAACGATTACTGGAAATCGGCAACGGTAAACTACAGTTTGTCTTTGGCGGCAAAGCTCACCCCAAAGATGACGAAGGAAAAAAAGTCATACAAAGGATCATCGGACAAGCAGAAGCAATGCATGGCAAAATCGAGCTGGTTTATCTGGAAAACTACAACATGGAAGTCGCCGCCAAATTCATTC
This sequence comes from uncultured Desulfuromonadales bacterium, assembly GCA_945787295.1. Next base: position 7,507 of record CALZHQ010000009.1, on the reverse strand, counting down.
CGGGAGTCGATATTTGGCTGAACAATCCGATGCGGCCACTGGAAGCTTCAGGCACCAGCGGCATGAAAGCCGCCCTGAACGGTGTGCCGAATTTCAGCGTTCTTGACGGTTGGTGGATTGAAGGACATATTGAAGGGATCACCGGTTGGTCGATCGGCCCACCACCTATGGAAATCGATCAGGAGGTCGGCCGTGCAGCAGAAGATTTGGATGACATGTATCAAAAGCTTGAAAATGTCATCATTCCACTTTATTACGAAGACCGAAAAGGCTGGATCCAGGTAATGAAAAATGCCATCAGTAAAAATGCCTACTATTTCAATACCCACGTCATGATGAGACGATATGTAACAGACGCTTATATACATTAATCAATACCGCTATTTACGAGATAAATAAGCCACTGCGCAGACGGGGTCTTTACTGAAAAACTGCTTTGAATTTTTCTTGTTCTATGGTAGCTTGCTGCGGTTCTGAATTATGATTAACCAAAGGAGACTTTTTAAATGTCCACGCTTCTCATAGCATTACACGTCGTCGTCTGTATCGCACTGATCGTTATCGTTCTGTTACAAATGGGTAAAGGTGCCGAAGCAGGCGCATCTTTCGGGGCCGGTGGTAGCCAAACGGTTTTCGGTGCATCAGGAGGCGGAAGCTTCATGGGGAAAGTCACTGCCGGTGCTGCAGTCATATTCATGTTGACCAGTCTGGCACTTGCTTATTTTTACGGCTCACCAAGTTCTCAAAGTGTCATGCCGAGTACTGTCGCAGCTCCAGCGGCTGAGGCCCCTGCTCCGACAGCAGCACCGACGCCGATGGCTCCAACTGTGCCTGTCACCCCAGAAGAAAAAAAGTAACCAGAGCGGCTGATTATCTGTTGACAGTCCTCAAGGCTTTTCAGTATATATACAAGCCGTTCGCCGAAGTGGTGGAATTGGTAGACACGCACGCTTGAGGGGCGTGTGACCTACGGTCGTGCGAGTTCGAGTCTCGCCTTCGGCACCAAACAAAAACAAGTCTGGCCTTATCGGGTCGGACTTTTTTTGTATCTGAATTACCTTTACCCTCTTTTCCTCCCAAACCTTATACCTTATTCAAATTAAATCTTCTGACCGATACCTGTATCCTGATATTCTTCAATCGTCTGATCTTTTCAGGGGCGGATATGAGGCGTATATGCATCCTCGTCCTTCTCAATTTACTCTGCCTGCCAATAATTTCATTTAGCGCACCGGCCCGTGGCGAAAAATTGCGTCACGCCGTTAAACTCGGAAGCGATGGGAAATCCTGCCACAACTGCACAGCCAGGGCAAAGTCTCGAAAATATCGAAGTCTATGATAAGACGACTCTTCAGGGGATTATCAACATCTGCAGAGAGAAGATGCCATAAAGGAAAATCCTTTAAAGACGGGCTCAATAGTTGAAAGACCGGCAAGTCGATATTCTGCATTTCAATACAAAATGATATGGCTCTATGATTTTTCGAATAATCGTTAAAATTGCTTGAATTTCTACAAGGTTATAGTTTAATGTATTCTAACGTTTGAGTTGATTCTCATTATTTTCAAATAAATTTGAAAGGTAGCGTCATAAATGCCTCTTACTGGCGAACTTGAACATCTGCCGATTGTTGATGTTATCCAACTGATACATTCAACACGCAAATCTGGAACCCTGAATGTCTACAGTCGCAAAGGCGAAGGACAGCTGGTCTTCAATCATGGTTATATCGTCGGAGCGAGCCATTCGAGTGAAAAAATCCGGATCGGTCAAATCCTCTGTGAAAGTGAAATTATTAGCTCGACGGATCTAGAAAAAGCTCTTCAGATTCAGAAGGATGCCGGGGACGATCGAAAGCCGCTGATTGCCACCCTGCTCGATCATTGTGGCCTGTCCAAAGACTCTGCTTTTAAAGCCTTGGAGCGGCTGATCGAATTGACAGTCGTCGAAATGATCAGCTGGACGAAAGGAATATTTTCTCTTGATGTCGACAAAATAGACATCTCTGACGACTATCGCTACCTGCCAACGCAACTTCAGGAGGTAAACCTCGACACACAGATGGTCTTGCTGGATGCCTTGCGTATCTTCGATGAAAAAGTCCACGCAGGTGAAATAACCATCGTAGATGAGCCTCTGGAAGAAGAACCGCTGCTACTCACTGAAGAAGAAATCATCGAAGACGAGCCGACAGAAGAAATTGTCGTTTCTGAAGATATTCTCGGTCTGGCAGATCTAGATAAGATTGAAAAAAAGAAACCGGTGGTTTTCAAAAGCCTAGATGCTTTTGATCCTGCAGATATCCATCGCCAAGTACTAAACAGCGCCCTCCCGGAATTATCTGAGGCGGAAGTTTCCCAGCTCGCCGATTTTCTGGCCAGCGGATCAAAACCGACCTTTAGCGAAGAAAATACTATTGTCCCTACGACCTCTCAAGCCATCATCATGTATACCAGCGATCAGTTTATTCAGCACGCGGTCATGACCGTCTGTAAAAAAGATAGCATTCTGGTATTTGTGACGACCGACAGTAAAGAGCTGGACGAATTAATCAACCGTACCCTCAAGAGAGGATTGGAACCGATTCTGATTTTTGGCTGTCCGAACGAAACAGTTGCAGGCTTTACGACCGAGGAGTTAGTTGAGATTCGTTCTCGTAAAATGGCGCTTTTCCCAGAAGTATCGGTCGTTCAACTCGCCTCTACTCTCGACTACAGCTTTTCACTACAGTCATTGAACGATGGCATTCGGGCGGTCTTACCTAAACCCTACCTGTCTGAACGCCGTGAAACCTTTGTTGAGGATATGATCAATTTCCTCAACACCCTGCAGACTTACGTTCATGGCTGTTTCAACGCAGAGCGCCGCCAGCACTTTGCTAAACTGCGCAACAGCTTATCAGGCTTGCGACTACTCAGCAAAGCTCCGGACATTTCGCTCTCGGTACTACAATTTATCGGAGAGATCTTCGAGCGGACCCAAACCTTGATCGTCGACAAAGCTGATCTCATCACCGAACGGAGCATCGGTGTCACTTCAGACAAACTTCAAGGTGTCGCTTCAGCGCAAAAAATACGCTTCCCACTGAATGAGGACTCAATCTTTAAAAAAGTCGTGGATGATGGAAAAATCTTCTTCGGCCATATCAGAGACGCGGATCTGGAAAAATACCTGTTCCATGAAATCGGTGCGCCACTCGAATCGACAGTGCTTCTGGTGCCGCTTAAGAGCAATAATCGCGTCATTACGTTAACCTATGCAGATTTTGGCAATACAGCCACCAAGCATATCCCCCTTGATTTTATCGAGTTTTTCGTTGGCCAAGCCGGGATTGCCTTGGAAAATGCTCTATTCCGCAAGCAATTCGACAAAACTGCTAAGCCACAAGAATCACGTTAAGGTGCCTTTATGGATAACAAAATTCTGAATCAGATTTTGGAAATAGCCTTCGCGAAAAGAGTCTCAGACATCCACTTCGAAGTGGATAATCCGCCTTTTTTTCGCGCCCACGGCCAACTGCTACGCTCAAAATTGGCCAACCTAAAACCCGAAGATACTGAATTTATTGCTTCTACCATCATGGAGCAGAACAAGCGCGATCTTCCTGAGGACTTCAAAGAGTTTGATGCCTCTTATTCTCTGGAGAACAGTGGCCGTTTCAGAGTCAGCATTTTTCGTCAGCGCGGCAACATCGGCATTGTCATGCGGGTCATCCCACCAGAGATCGGGGCCTTTCAAGATTTGAAGCTGCCCTCGGTTCTGTCTGAAATTGTTAAGGCTCCGAATGGTCTGGTTCTTGTGACAGGCCCAACCGGCAATGGCAAATCGACGACCCTCGCCTCGATGCTTAACTATATCAATGAAAAATATGCCTACAACATCATTACGATTGAAGATCCTATAGAGTTTCTTTTCACCTCGAAAAAAAGCTGCATCATCCAACGTGAAGTCGGCATTGACACAGATAGCTTTAGCGAAGCACTTAAATCGTCGCTGCGCATGGACCCTGATGTGATTATGGTTGGAGAAATGCGCGATTTGGAAACGATCGATGCCTGCATTAAGGCATCAGAGACCGGACATTTGGTTTTTTCGACCCTGCATACGCAGAATGCTTCTTCGACAATCAATCGCCTGATTGGTCATTTCCCGCCGGAAGCGCAAGAAATCATCCGCCAACGACTTGCCGATATCCTGGTTGCGACAATCTCTTTGCGGTTGGTCGAAGATAAGACCGGAGAATTCATCATCCCCGTTGTAGAGGTCATGCGCACAACCACGACCATTCAGGCCTGTATTCGCGAAGGAAATCTGGACGAAATCGAAGGCCATATAGAAAAAGGCAGCGCCCAGTATCAGATGCAGTCGATGGACCAACACCTGATTCAGCTATGTAAAAAGGGGCATATATCCATGAAGGAAGCAAAACGGGTCTCCAGCTCCATGGACTTGGAACGCAAGCTTAACTTCACCTGAGGTCAACCAAAACGATCCCCACAAAAAAAGCCTGCTGATTATCGTCAGCAGGCTTTTTTTGTGGGGATCTGGTTCAGCAACCACAACCGCAATTATGACAAACAACCTTGTCACTACCGGACGGCTCGACTGTTTCAGGGGCAAAGGCCACCCTATTGATACCGCGTCGTAAATCCTCGACAATGTCCAAATTCTTACTGGCACCGATGATATGCCCTAGGCAGTAACTTCCAACACCGGCAGACGGAAAGCTGATCCGCATACTATTGAGAAGATCGCCGTAACCCTTTATCTCTGATGTCAACTCTTCGTTGACGCTGCGCAGCTCAATGGAAAACTTTTCCAGCTCAGCCTTTAATTCATTCAATAGTGTTTTCAATGCCGCGTCGACATCATTATACTTGTCATATTTCCAATCTTCGGCAGACCAGACCCGCTCGAAGAAAACAACATCTAAAACATTTGCCATTAAACTAAATTCCTTGCTCAATCCAGGAGATATCTCCACACCCTTCACGTAATACTTCAATCTCATCATTGACCAGGCTGATAACTGTCGACGGCTCTCCTAGAGAAATACCACCATCAACTATCATATCGACCATCCGGCCCATAACATCATCAATATTATGTGGATCCTGCGGAGTTTCTTCTCCGGATATATTTGCACTGGTCGTGACCAGTGGATGCCCCAGTCCCTTGACTATATCTCGGCAGATCTTGTTGTCCGGTATCCGCACTCCGACCGTTTTCTGTTTGGTACTCAACGAATCAGGAACGATTTTCGTTGCTTCAAGGACAAAAGTATAAGGACCGGGCAGGTGCCGTTTCATAATTTTAAAAGCAAAATTGCTTACCTGTGCATAATTTGATATTTCAGCGAGGTCACTGCAGATAAAAGAGAAAGGTTTACGGTTTTCACGCTGTTTAATCTGGAAGATTTTTTTTACCCCCTTCCGATTAAAGATATCGCAACCGATTCCGTATGTAGTATCGGTCGGGTATATAATCACCCCACCCTGACGAAGACATTCAACCACCTGTAAAACATGGCGTTTGTTTGGGTTGTCCGGATTTATCGACAGAATCATAAACTATCCTCGCTCTTTAATAGATTGCATAATATTAGCCAGTGATATTAAGTACATATCAAACTCAAAGCAACATTTTCAGTCCATCTACCTTGCGCATCTCTGCGTAAATACTAGTCAACTGCTGGTAGTTATGCAAGGCCACTAAAACCGATACTGACTGATATGTCCCCTTCCCGCTTGGTCGACTGCGGACTGCATCCATCGGAACAGTAACATGACGCGCCACCGCAGCAGCAATCGCCTGCCTGAAAGGTTCCCCAGCGGTCCCGACTGCCTTAAACTGATAATGACAGGGAAATTCCAACAAATCTTCCGGATTGTTTTGATCTATCATACACCATCTCCGGAATGGCCAGTGTGACCGAAGCCACCCTCACCTCGACTTGTCTCTGACAGCTGCTCTACTTCATTTAGTTCGGCATGACAAACTGGAGCGACAACAAGCTGAGCAATGCGGTCCCCAGGGGTTATTGTAAATTTGTCCCGGCCATGATTAATCAGAATGACGCCGATTTCTCCACGATAATCTGCATCAATGGTTCCGGGAGAATTAACCAGTGCTATCCCATGCTTAATTGCCAACCCTGAACGCGGTCGAACCTGTATCTCATAACCGGGAGGAATAGCAACGGCCAAACCGGTTGGGACCAGGCAGCGTTCACCCGGCGCTAACTCAATGATGCCATCCGGCCTTGCCTGAATATCCAACCCGGCAGCTAAATCGGTCATGTAGCGGGGAATCTGTGCCTGCGAATGGAGTTTTATAAATTCAATTCTTGGTTTCTGCATAACGATTCTTCATCAATCCGGTATAGTTAACATCTCCAACGAGAAGTCGCCGCTTTTGATCGGTCCGACAACTTGAAGGGTTAAGGAATCATCCGCCAGCAACTGCTTGGCTAGTTGTTGTAGTGATTCAACTGTTACCTTGTCGATCTCAGCCACGATGTCATCTATTTGCGGCTGATAACCGAGAAAAATTTCATTCTTCGCCAGTCTGGTCATTCGATTGTCCGAACTTTCCAGTGATAGCAACAAGGTCCCCTTCATCTGCTCGCGGGCCATATGCAATTCTTCACTGCCGATAAATCCATTCTTCAAGCTGGAAAACTGTTCAAGAGTCAATTGCAAAGTTTGATGCAGGTCTGTCGGACTGGTGCCACCATAAACAACCAACGAACCGGCATCCGAATGGACATTCAGATAGCTATAAATCGAATAAGCCAAGCCACGCGCTTCTCGGATTTCCTGAAACAATCGCGAACTCATGCTTCCGCCAAGGATGCTGTTGAGCAACTGTTGAGCAAAGCGGTCTTCATGGTTTTGCGGCAAGGCCTTGCAGCCGAGGCAGAAATGCGTCTGTTCCAGGTCCTTGGTCATCACCTGAACGCCCGGCCGATAATCTGGCAGCGTGCAGAGGTTGTCGGGAGTGCCGGCAGGAACGACCGAAAATGCCTGATCCAGCTGATCAATAATCTCTTGATGCTCAAGGTTCCCGGCCGCAGCGATCAAAATATTGTGGCCGAAATAACGCCGCTCCAGCATCTGCAGCAAATCAGTACGGGAGATACGATCGACCGATGCGCTGCTGCCGAGGACCGGGCTTCCCAAAGGGTGTGAATGCCAGATCGACTTGCAGAACAGGTCGTGGACCTGATCATCGGGAGTATCCTCAACCATCGAGATTTCCTGCAGGATGACCCGGCGTTCTTTTTCTATTTCTTTTTCCGAGAAAGTCGAATTGAGGACCAGGTCGGAAAGCAGGGAAATGGCTTGAGGGAGCTTGTCGCCAAGGACCTTGGCGTAGTAACAGCTGAACTCTCGGCCGGTGAAGGCATTCAGCACTCCACCGACCTAATCGATCTCTTTTGCAATATGCAGCGACGAACGGGATGTCGTCCCCTTGAACAGCATATGCTCAATAAAATGAGAGATA
>CALZHQ010000008.1 GCA_945787295.1 uncultured Desulfuromonadales bacterium | reverse complement strand
TTGCAGCTCCCCCAACAGCCCCTGTTCATCCCAGTCGAGGGCAAGCGAACTTTTGACGAACTCGAGCTTAAACTGCTGACGTTGCAGTTCTCCATCGGCGCTGAGCCGTCCGTGCAGGCTATTGTGCTCTCCCCGCCGCAGTTCTATGCGGCCGCTACTTTGTCCAGCGATCTGCCAATCAGCCAACCAGGGCTGTAGCAGCGAAAGCTCCAGGCGGTCCCAGCTGAGCTCCGCTTCCGCATGTTGCGAGCGAGGCTGATAACGGCCTTGCAACTGCAACTCAGCACCCTTGCGACTGCGCAGCAATAGCGGCCCGATGTCGATCAAATCGGCTGAGAGTTGCAAGGGGGTCGTTTTTTGCAAATGCCAGCCTCCCAGAGGAGTCTTCCTGGTCTGAAAACTAGCCAGTTCTCCCCGCCACTGTTGCCCATCCCAGCCGCCGTTGAAGCCGGCGGCAACAATGCCCTGCGGCGCTGCAATGTCGAGAGTGAGCTGATGGTCGGCAAGAGCACCATTCAGCTCCATATTAAAGTTCTCAAGCGGCTGTTTTATGGCCAGGCCGAGCAGCTTTTCACCAACCAGTCGCAGCTGCCAGCTGCTTGCCGCATCATCGGTTTTCCCCTGCAAAGTCAGCTGGCCCAGCTGCCACTGCTGAAAAGCAAGCTGTTCAGCTGTGGCGCTGAACTCAGTTGCCAGCCGCTGTTGCCGCAGACGCAACCACCCCTTGCCGGCAATGCGGCCACTGGCCCCCTTCAACAGCTGCTGCAATCGGTCAATCTGCCAGCTGACTGTCAGCCGCTCGGCAGGGTTTCCGCTGCCTTTTAGTTGCAGACCCTCTCCTTGCAGAAAGAGTTTTTCAACCAGCAGAGCATTGTCGCGCAACTGCAGTGAAACCTCTCCGTTCAGCGGCTTCCTGTGCAAAATCGAGTCATGAAGTTGTATATGAAATTGCCCATTGCGCAGCCCCTGGGCAGTTTCGCCAACATCGGTCTGCAAATCGAAGTTCACCTGTCCCGCCAGTTGCGGCTGCAGCAGTTGCGGGTCGATAGCACGACCGGACAGCTCTGCCTGCAGTTGCCAACCTTGTTCCCAGCCGACCTGAGCCTGACCACTGATTGTGCCTGACAACCAATCGCCATGAAGTTGAGTCAGCTCAAGATGTTGTCGGTCACCGTTGAATTGACCCGTCAAACGGGCCGTGGCCGGTCCTGCGCCCTGGCTTTCCAACTCGAACTGGCCACGGTAAGACGCCAGTGCCCCCGAAAGTTGCATGGTTCCGGAAAGCTGTAGCGGTTGTCCGGTTTCGGTCTCAAGGTCGACCTTGCTGAGCTGTAACTGCATCGCCAATTCGGGAGCTTCACCGCTAAAACCCAGGCTGCCCGTGGCGGTTATTTTCCCTGCGCGGTTCGGGCGACTTAATTGCAACGCCCGAAAGAACAGTCGTTCCGTCGTCAAGCCCAATTCGGCGCTCGCGACCAATAGTCCCTTTTCCGCCTCGGAAACACTCAGCGAGACGGGTCCCCGCAGGAATTGCTCGGCAGTTTCCGGCTGGAGATCTGCTGTTATCTGTAGCGACCGCGATGACGCCTCAGGAGCAGTTGTTTGCACCTGTGCGACTAACTTCAATTCCGGCTCTATCAGCCCGGCAAGGAAAGAACCCTGCCCTTGAAATTGGTCGTTTTCCAGCTGCAGCTGTTGCCCCTGTAAACGGCCATCTTGCCAAACCAGGCTGCCTCGAAATGATCCCAGTTGCAGCGGCGCCTGCTCAGCCTCCTGCCACCTGAAATCGCGCAACGCGAAGCCGTTTAATTCAAGCTGCAAAAGCTCCAGTAACCAGGGCGGTTCCGGCCAGCGGAATTTTCCCTGCGGTTTTTTCTCTGCTGGCGCGGAGCGTTGAATGTGAATCTGTTCGCAGCGCAGCTGGTCCAATTCCAGTGCAGGTGGAAACAGATTAAGCAAACGATTCTGGACAGATAAATGCCCGATCCTCAGCCGCGCGTCCTGCTGCTGCAGCTCAATGTCGTCAAGTTGCAGCCGCCCCCCAAGCGTTCCCTCGATGCGACCAATCTGCAGCTCGGTTCCGGTCCACTCAGGGAGCTGGGTCAGCAACCAGCGAGTGCCTGACGGAGTCTGCAGGATCCAGTAGCCTCCCACCAACAGTACCAGGCTCAGCAGGCCGGCAATCAGGCCTATAAGTATCGAAATCCTTACCATCCGAACCCCACACTGATATGCAGGCGAAATTTGTTCTTCTTTTTGCCGAGCTGCTTCGCCAGATCTAGGCGTAACGGCCCGATGCGGGTATAGCGTCTGATACCGAGGCCGATACCCTGCTCGAGTTCATACTCATCGAAGGAATCAAACGCGTTGCCAATGTCGTAAAAGATTGAGCCACCCCAGTCGGAAGTAAAACGTTTTTCCAATTCGACATTGGCGACCAGCAGATGCTTGCCTCCAACCACCTGCCCTTGTTCGTCTCTTGGTCCGAGAGCTTGGTAACGGTAGCCACGGACGCTGCGGTTGCCACCGGCAAAATACCGTAACGAGGCGGGCAACTGCCGCAATGGGTCGTTCTGCCAGGTAGTTCCCCCCTGTAAGCGAAACAACAGAGAGAATTGCCGAGGCAGCGGATGTAAACTGGTCGCCTCAGCGGACAATTGCAGCAAACTGGTGTCGGAGACCAGTTTTTCATGTGCGCCTTTCAATTCCAGGCTGGCCTGCAAGCCACGACGTGGCGCAAGCGGGGCATCGACCTGACGCCAGACGAGGCGAACCCCTGGCAGTAACATCTGTAACCGGGTCTTCTCGTCGCTGATCTCAGAGTATTCCTGCTCCAGGCGAACAAACAGCGAAGCCAGCAGTCGCTGGCCGATAGCGCGCTGATATTCCGCCTCACTGAACAGCTTGCGGCTTAAATAACTGTCGGTCTCTTCTCGCTCATAACCGATCCGCAAAAGGGTCTGGCTGTCGAGACGGTCCAGATCGGGAATAATGTAAGTCGATAGCAGGGATTGCATTTTTTCCGCTAACAGCAGATCACCCTGGAGTTCATGGCCGCGCTCCAGCAGGTTTAAATTACGGTACCGCAGCGAGACGCGCGCTCCGGAATCTGTTCCGTACCCGATTCCGGGCTTCAGCCGGTGGCGCGGGGCCGGCTGCAGCTCGATCTGAACCGGCACCTGGTTGCCTGGGCCTGGAACCGGCGCCGGCTGGACATTAATACTGCGGAACAAGTCCGCATTGAGCAGGTTGAGGCGGGTCTGGTTGAGCAGCTTTTGAGAATAATATTCGCCCTCTTGATATTGAAGATAACGGCGCAGGAAACGTTCTGAATAGGTGAAGTGATTTGCAAAGCTGGTTTTACCGAAGCGGTAGCGGACGCCTGTGTGCAAAAGAAGAATGATATCAACCTGGCGATTGCCACGGTGCACCTTGATCTGGTGCTGGCGGAACTCGGCATCCAAATAACCAAGATTACGGATCGCCTGCAGCAGTTCGGTTTTACCGGCGGCGTAGAGATCCTGGCGCAGAACATCTCCAACCCGTAACGGAAAAGCCTCGGCAAACCGCTGAACTTCGGCAAGCTCACGCCCTGGCCCCTCCAAATCCAGCTTGAGGCTGCTCACATGCAGCGGCTCACCCGGAGCGATTTCGATCTGCAGGCGATATCTCCCTGCATCTTCGAGAACCAGTTCACTGTCGGTCTGACTGTGGAAATAGCCGTAGGGCTCCAGAACCCCGCTGACCAATCCTGGCAGTTTCCGCTGATAGCGTTTTATCCAGCGTTGATTAAGCCGTTCTCCCTCTTGCAGGGAAGAAGGCAGAACCAGCGCTGCTTCAAGAATTTTCAGCAGTTCTTTGTCGATGCCACGGAAATCCAGACGTAATGATTCTGCGTGACCGAAGACGGGCAGAACCAGCAAACAGATGAGAAATAGGAAGAGTCGTCGCAGCATACGCCAAAATGCCCTGTCATAATTCTGTAGAAAGATACCGAATCTTACCATCCTTTACAGCGAAAATCGTCGTGCAGCTTACCATGAAATCCAGACTCCAAATAGCAATCAGCTAAAAGGTCAAGCCAACTGTGAGTTGGCGTCGTATTGTTTTCCGTAAAGAGATTGACCTGCCACAAAGCCATCTGCTAAATTCACCAGCGTTTTTCAATTCTTAAACAGGCGGGACAGAATTGGATTCTGCCCTTTGCTATTTGGAGTCATCAGCATGCGTGTACTTTCCGGCATCCAACCTTCCGGCGCCCTGCACCTGGGTAATTTCTTCGGCATGATGAAGAAGATGATTGAATACCAGGAGCAGGAGGAACTGTTCTGCTTCATCGCCAACTACCATGCCATGACCAGCCTCTCCGACGGCAAGGCGCTGGCAAAAGGGACTCTTGAAGCAGCGGCCAGTTTCCTGGCGTTAGGCCTGGATCCGGAAAAGAGTGTCTTCTGGGTGCAATCGGACCTGCCGGAAGTCCAGGAGTTGACCTGGGTGCTCTCCAACTTCACGCCGATGGGCCTGCTGGAGCGCTGTCACAGCTACAAAGACAAGGTTGCCCAGGGGATCAGCCCGAACCACGGCCTGTTCGCCTATCCGGTGCTGATGACCGCCGACATCCTGCTCTTCCAGAGCGACCGGGTCCCGGTCGGCAAGGACCAGAAGCAGCATCTCGAAGTCGCCCGGGACATCGCCATCAAATACAACAACGAACACGGCGAGGTATTCACTGTTCCCGAGCCGGAGATCGATGCTGATGTCGCCACCATCCCCGGTCTCGATGGCCGCAAGATGAGCAAGAGCTACGGCAACACCATCGACCTGTTCCTCGACGACAAGCCGCTGCGGAAGCAGATTATGCGTATTGTCACCGACCCGACCCCGGTGGAAGAAGCGAAAAACCCCGACACTTGCAACCTGTTCCAGGTGTACCGGCTGTTCCTCGACGAAGCTGGTGTTGCTGAGCTGCGTCAGCGTTATCTGACTCCGGGTCTACGCTACGGCGATGTCAAACAGGAACTGTTCGAAACGGTGCGCGACTTCTTTGCTCCCTACACCGAACGTCGCAGAGAGTTGCTCGCCGATACCGATGGGCTACGTAAAACCCTGGCCATGGGGGCCGAAAAAGCTCGCTACGTGGCCAATAAAACCATGCGTAAAGTACGCAAGAAAGGTGGCCTCACCTATTAAAGGCGGCGCTTACTGAAAACGGAAAAATCCTGTTATAATGAACTGACGACGACAAACTGACGTGACCAATTCTGCAGTATGAGGAGGTTGTGATGACTGTTTATCGCCAGTGGTATTGCGAGTGTAGCGGATCGCCACGGGAACTGGTCAGCGATCCATACGTTGAAGAAGATTCCCTTGAACCGGCCTGCCCGCGTTGCGGGGCCACCCCCTCGTCAGATCCAAAGCACACGATCAGGTACAGCGACCAGGAAAATCATTCCGATTGAGACCCCTCTGCCTCTTCGCGGGTAAAAGTGACAAATGCCATCCCCGGCCGGCGGTTGGCCTCGCGCATGGCGAAGTGGAGACCATCGAACTGCCAACCTTCGGCAGTCCAGCGGTTGAGTATGTTTTCCAGGCTGAGATCGTCAACCTGACTGGTTTCGACAACTTTGTAGATCAACATATAAACAACCTTTCCCGAAGGATGTCCTAAGACATCTCCAGCATTATTTCTATGAGTGCAAACCGGCAGCAGACATACCGCTTCAGCATCCAAATCAGCCAGCAACAATTCCTGCGCCATTATCAAGGTTCAGCCAGTTCTATTCAAGTCGTCTCCGAATGCGGCCGGCGGCTGCGCTTTCCAGCATCACGGTTGCGGCCATTCTTGTCACACACCGGCATCCATGGCCGATTCGAGCTCACTGTCGATGCTGAAAACCGTTTCCTCGACCTGAAAATAATTAGTTAAAACAATAATTTAAATTCCAATGAAAACAGTTTTCATTTTCCGCTTGCCAAACCATGACCATTCCGGTAATATAATAATCAGGCAACAAACATTTGGCGCGTTGACTTCCCCCTCCTGGTCGACGCGCCTATTTTTTTTCTTGGCGGCAGAAAATTATCCATCTGCGGCGTTTCGCTCACTCTTCGCCAATCGACATAGCTTCCAGCTATGCCTCATGACTCATCGCTCGCAAGCCTTGCATCTGAATCATTTTGAGCCGCCTGTTACGTTCAACCGAAGCACTATATCCCCTTTGCTCCCCGTCGGAGTGGAGCAAATAATTTGGGAGCAGTGCCGCGAGGTTGAGCGAAGCGAATTGGAGCGGCCCCAAATTGTTTGCGGAACGGAGGATTCCGCGAAAGCGGGCGGGGACATTGGGGCGCGTTTTTCTGCTTACTCTTTTGCCGCGCAACAAAAGAGTAAGGCGGCGTGCGGGGCCGCAACCCCGCGGTTTGGATTTGAAAACTACGGTTTCAATTCAACAGCAAGCGATCCGCGGGTTGCCCCTACCGATTCATCGGCTTGCGATTTCCCAACCACACCACCCGCTCCACCAGCGCCGGATGCGAATAATAGATCGCCACATAGAGCGGATGCGGAAACAGACTGCTCAGATTCTCCCGCGCCAGTTTGACCAGTCCCGATGCCAGCTCCTGCCCGGTCCCGATCAGATCGATCGCAAACTGGTCAGCTTCCCGCTCCTGGCGGCGCGACCACCAGCTACTGACCGGTGTCCAGAAAAAACCGACCAGCGAACCAACCCAGCCAAGCAAGAGTACCTGCCCGGCAAAAGAGAGTTGCTCCAAACCGAGCAGGCCTGGCAATACACCTTGATCCAAAAGCACAAATGCCAGATAGCAACTGAGTACAGCAACCAGCTGGCTCTTGATCAGTCGTTTGCGTATATGTCCACAACGCCAGTGCCCCAGTTCGTGGGCCAAGACGGCTAACAACTCTTTATCTTCCAGCTGCTCCAGCAGAGTATCGAACAGGACAACCCGCTTGACCTTGCCGATCCCGGTGAAATAGGCATTGCTGTGTCCGCTGCGCCGCGACGCGTCAACCTGCAATACCTTTCCGGCCTGAACGCCAGCCTTGTCCAATAAATCACGCACCCCTTCTTCCAGCCCCTCTTTTTCCAGCGGAGTAAATTTGAAAAACAGGGGTTCGATCAGGTAGGGCGACAAATACATCAGAAACAGGGTCATTCCAGCCCAGAACCCCCACACCCATAGCCACCAACTTTGCGGCGCTTTGGCAACTAGCCAGAGAGCGCCACCGCCCAGCAACGAAAACAGTACGGCACCAATCAGCAGCGACTTGAGGGTATCGGCGCACCAGAGCTTAAAGCTCATCTGGTTGAAACCGAACCGTTCCTCGAGGACAAAGTTGCGGTACAGGGAAAAGGGGACCCCGACCAGCATCTGCACCAACAGCAAGAGCCCGAAAAACAGCAGTCCATTGGCGACAAAACCGCTTGCCAGGCCAGCAATCAACTGATCGTACCAGGGGAGCAGACCGCCAAACAGAAACAGCAGGGTCAAGCCTACGCCAAAAGCATCTTCGACAAAACCGACCCGGTCACCCGCCAAGGCATAGGCGTCGCTGCGTGCCAACCGCTCGGCATCGATCTGCCCGGCAAATGCCTCCGGCAAAGCGGGATGATCCTGTTGACGGTGGCGCAGATTAAGCCCGTCGAGGGCAAAACGGGCCAGTGAGATCAACAGGTAGATGCACAACAGTAAAATCTTCATTGCCCCTCCGGCCGCTTGCGGCGGATCAAGTCACCCTCTTCAGCCCAATCCGGAAGCATCATGCGCAGTTGGTAATTCGGCTGTCCGGCCGGCAATTCCTCGCCGGCAAAATTAAATATTTTTTCGGCGATAAATTTTTCCTGGCGCATCTGTGGGCCGAGCAGCTCCAACTCGTCTCCGAGCAGAAAACGGTTACGTCCTTCTACCCAGAGCCCCTTTTCATCGCTACGGACAAATCCGACAAAATCATGGGTTCGGATATAATGGGTATCGCTCGGGTGAACCTTGGCATCGTCGCTACCGAGCAAAAAGCCGCTATCGTAGGGCCGGTGACTGACCTTTTCCAGTTCCTCGCGCCAGTACGGGTCGATATCGGTCGGATCGACACTCAGCCGGTCGATGGCATCCCGGTAGATCCGCGCCGTGGTTGCCACGTAGTAGAGACTCTTCATCCGCCCCTCAACTTTAAAACTGTGCACCCCGGCAGCCATCAGGTCGGGAAGCTGTTCGATCAGGCAAAGATCACGGCTGTTGAAAAAATAGGTGCCCCGCGCATCCTCTTCGACATCCATCGGGTCGTCGGGTCGGGTCTGTTCGGTCAGCTGATAATTCCAGCGGCACGGTTGCGAGCAGTCACCACGATTGGCACTGCGTTCGTTCAACGCCGCAGAGATCAGACAGCGCCCGGAATGGGCGACACACATAGCCCCATGCACAAAGCACTCGAGTTCGAGACTGGTTTGCCCGGCAAAGGCACGGATATCCTCGAGAGTCAGTTCACGCGCCAGGTTGAGCCGACAGGCTCCGTTTTGCCGCCAGAATTCGGCCGCCAGCGGGTTACAGCTATTAGCCTGGGTTGAAAGATGAATTGCACGCTGCGGATCTACTTTTTTGATCGTTGCCAGGACTCCAGGGTCAGCGACGATATAGGCATCCAGATCGAGCGGCTTCAATTCTTCCAGAAGCCCTTCCAGAACCGGAAACTCATGCGGTCTTAACGAGGCATTCAAGGTGAGGTAAATTGCCACACCTGCAGATTGGGTCAACTCGCGCGCTTCTTTTAGTTGTTCCAGCGAAAAGTTTCCGGCATGTGCCCGTAACCCGAAATTCTCAGTCCCCAGATAGATGGCGTCAGCACCGAAACGGATGGCGGTTTTCAGCTTTTGCAGGTCACCGGCCGGCATCAACAATTCAGGGTGTTGTTGTTTATTTGTCGTCATATTACTTCCTGCTCCAATCAATCAATTTCGCTGCGGAGCATAGCACAAAGCCTTGCACTGAGGCAGTCACTTTACTCAAGATCCTTTGCGGCGGAATTCTTCTTTGCTGACCGCCAAGATACCACACGAATCGAGCGTCCCCACTAAAAGCGACTGTCATTCGCAGATCAGCAGCAGGACTGTTGCTTTTGTGACAGCATCAGTCAGCCGAAGGAATCGTCAGCAGCAGTAAACTAGATACCGAACCTGTCACAGAAAAAGATCGTCCCCTGAAACCGAGTCATTCAATCGGCCAGTTAAAATAGCCTCTATCCCCTTTCAAACTTGACAACCCGTTAATAAGCCTATAATTTTTATAAATTAGTATTCTTTGTGAATAATCCACATTGAGGAATTATATAAGTGATAAAATCTGTTTGCTCATCGGCCACCGGCTGGCTGGTTATGCTCTTCTGCAGTCTGGTGCTGCTGAGTGCCTGCACCTCACCACCTGGAACCCCCTCAGCGGCCTTGAAGCGACAGTTCACCCAGATGCAACAGCAACAGCGGCAGCAGGCTGAGCAAATTGAAGCACTGCAACAGCAACTAGCGCTGTTACAGCAGAATGGATCGGCCCTAAGACCAGAGTCAGCACAATTGCTGGAAACACCTGTAGTGACTACGACCCAGGAACCGAGCACCATTCCGGCAGCTATCGGTCAGGAAGTATCTGCGCTGGCAGATTCCGCCGCGAGCTACCTGGCGGCGTTCTCCAATCTGGCGGCAGGGCGCTATGCAGCAGCAGAATCAGGATTCAGCAATTTTATCAACAGCTATCCAGACCACCAGTACACCCCGAACGCACGCTACTGGTTAGCCAGCACGCAGGTCTCACAAGACAAACTACAGGACGCATCAACCAATTTGCGGCAGGTGATAGTCGATACCAAAGGTCAGGACAGAGCTCCCGCGGCCCTGGCACTGTTAGCAAAAATATATCTCAAGCAACATTTGAACGACTACGCTGAAGAAGTTCTAGAACAGTTGCGCAGCCGTTATCCAGACAGTAACGAAGCGCAGCATTATTACCGGAGCGACGACCAGCAACCTTGATGGCAGTCAAGCTCCATGTGTGAGGGAATCGATGACACAGACTATTTTTCGCTGGTTATCACTGTTAACGCTACTGACAGTCATGTCCGTCCTGCCGTCTACCGCCGAGGAAGGGCAGATCTACACGATCAAAAAAGGGGATACGCTCTGGGACCTGTCTCAGCGTTTCATCGAAGATCCCTACTATTGGCCGAACGTTTGGGCTAACAACCCGGACATCACCAATCCGCATCTGATTTTCCCGGGCCAAAAAATCCGCATTCTGGATGGGCGCCTGGAAATCATTCCGGCCTACCCCGAAGCTGAAAAAGCGGCTCCAGAAAGCGATGCAGTTGGCGCTGAACCTTTGCCTGAACCGGAAGAGATCATCAGCATCAAATCGACTGGCAGCGGTGTCGGCTTCATTCTCACCAGCGAAGAACCGCTCGGTATCCTGGTCGACTCAGTCGACAACCGCATTCTGCTGGCCGAGGGGGATCTGGTCTTCCTAAAGATGCAAGACACCGGCAGCGTCACGGTCGGCGATACCTACGGGCTATTCCACCGGGGTCAGGAGATCAAGCACCCGCTGACCAAACAACCGGTTGGCACCATGATGGACAACCTCGGCTACCTGCAGGTCACCGGAATTCAAGGCGACACAGTCACGGCCAAAATTGGCCGTCTGTTTCGTGAAGTCACCCGCGGTGCTGAGCTGTTCGAGTATGTCCCGCCCCGCAAAGATCTGGTTCTGCAACGTGCAACCACGACCGACCAGGGCTACATCATCGCCTCACGTGATGATAGACTCTCCCAGGGAACCAATGATATCGTCTTTATCGACCGTGGCAGTGATGACAATCTGACCTCAGGAAACCTGCTCTACATTTCACGACCCCGCAAAGCCTCTGATGAAATCATCGAACAGGCCGGTGAAATAGAGCTGCCCGAAGAAGTCCTCGGAGCTGCGGTGATCATCGAGGTCAAGAACCGAACCGCTTCAGCTTTAATCATCAAGAGCGTCGATGCCATGTATATCGGCGACAAGGCGACAATGGTGACCAACTGATAACTGCACACTGATAGAGTGATGACAAAAACGGATTGGAGCTGCTTCAGTCCGTTTTTGTTTCTATTGTCGCATTCAATTTGATTCCGGAGGGGGAACAATGGATGATGCTCAACGGGCACTGCTCAGGTTGCACCTGACACCCCGACTCGGGCGCACCGCCCTGTTCAAACTACACGACCATTTCGGGAATTTCTTGTCAGCCCTGGACGCTCCCCCGCACCAACTGGAGCAGGCCGGGCTCACCGCTAAGCAAATTGCATGCATCCCCGGCGCAGATGCCACAGCTTATCTGCAAACCCGGCGCAATTTGGAGGTGCTGGGCGTGCGCCTGCTCAGTTTCTGGGATAGCGGTTACCCACCACTGTTACGACAAATCCATGATCCACCAGCCCTGCTCTACCTGCGTGGGCAACTGCCGGCCAACGCCTGCTTTGCCATCGTCGGTTCTCGTCGCGCAACAGCTGCAGGACTGCAGTTGACTCATCAGCTGGCCAGGGACCTGACAGCACACGACATCTGCATCGTCAGCGGCTTGGCCCGGGGCGTCGACAGTGCCGCACACCAGGGCGCCCTCGACGGCCAGGGACACACGATCGCAGTTCTCGGTTGCGGCATCGATAAGATCTACCCGCCGGAAAATGGCAAGCTGTTTCACCATATTCTGCAGCACAACGCGATTATCAGTGAGTATCCACCTGGCACCCCGCCCTTGGCAGGACACTTCCCCGGCCGTAATCGGATCATCAGCGGGCTGAGCCAAGGAGTTTTGATTGTCGAAGCGGCAGAAGGGAGCGGCTCACTGATTACCGGTGATTTCGCCCTCGACCAGGGTCGGGACCTGTTTGCGGTGCCCGGAACCGTGCAAAACAGGACCAGCAAAGGACCGAATCGACTCATCAAGGAGGGTGCGCAGCTGGTCACCGACAGCAGCGACATACTTCAGTCCCTCTGGCCGAATCGACTTTCCCGTAAAGAGCAACAGGTTGTCGATCGGTTCTCTGAGCAACTCAACGGCACAACCCTGAAAGTCTATCAACAGTTAAACCATGAACCGCTTCACATCGATGAAATCGGCCGGAAATGCGGCTTGACTCCCATGGAGCTTTCCGCTATTTTACTCGACCTAGAACTCCAGGGCGGAGTCCAGGTGCTGCCAGGAAACCACTTCATTCGAGGGCAATTGTAGAAAAGCAGTGCGATAACAAATTCTTACCTGCAACTACAGACCATCTGAAAGTCGTCCCGCTGTTCCAGCACAATCGTTTGAGAATTGTGCTGCCCGCTAGTCGCAGGGATAAAAGCACCTGCCTGGAGGTCCTTTGCGTGAACGAGTCCTAGCAATCGTCAACCTGATTGCCAAATATGTTCTCGGGGCAGAAGATGCCCCGATCAGTGAACAGGAACTGGTTGCAGAACTGATGTCGGTCGGCTTCGAAGCCGAAGAGATCAATGACGCTTTTTCCTGGATGGAGTCGGTCGCCCTGCAGGGTCCGGCAGCACAACAGGCAGAGGCCAAGCTAAAACCACAATCCACGTACCGGGTTTACACGCCGGAGGAAGAACTGGCACTCTCGACAGAGGGGATCGGATTCCTGGTTAAGCTGAGAAGCATGGGCCTGTTAAGCGATGAAACACAGGAAGAAATCATCGAGCGAGCCGTGCGGGCAGCGGAAGACCCCTTAAATCTTCAGGAAGTCAAAATGATTGTGGCCTTGACCATGCTTTCGAAAACGAGCAGTCTCTGGCAGCGGGAAATTGACTGCTTCCTAGAAAACGACTGGGCCCGCATCTACCACTAAAACAGCCGGGCT
Source organism: uncultured Desulfuromonadales bacterium (assembly GCA_945787295.1). Next base: position 47,422 of record CALZHQ010000008.1, on the reverse strand, counting down.
GCGCACTTTGCCGCAGCCTTTTTTAATTTCTACGGATCTGAAATTCAGATTCGATCAATAAATAGACAGAGGAAAAGATGGCTCAATCATTGGTCATCGTCGAGTCACCGGCGAAAGCAAAAACCATCGAAAAGTTTCTCGGCAAGGGGTACAAGGTCCTCGCCTCCTACGGACACGTCCGGGCACTGCCGAGTAAGCAGGGCTCCGTCGATACCGAGAATAACTTTAACCCCAAATATCACGTCCTGCCGGAGAGTTCCAAGCATATCAGCGCCCTCAAAAAAGAAGTGGCCAAGAGCGATGAACTGATCCTCGCAACTGACCTCGACCGCGAAGGGGAAGCGATCGCCTGGCACCTACTGGAAGCCCTCGGCATAGACGAAAAAGCGGCCAAGCCGAAGGTCATGCGGGTCACTTTTCACGAGATCACCAAGCCGGCGATCGATGAAGCGATGGCTCATCCGCGCGAAATTGCCCGCGACCTGGTCGATGCCCAGCAGGCCCGCTCGATTCTCGATTACCTAGTCGGCTTCAACCTCTCGCCGTTCCTCTGGAAGAAAATCCGCTACGGTCTTTCCGCCGGTCGGGTCCAATCGGTCGCTCTGCGACTGATCTGTGAGCGGGAAAATGAGATCGAAGCCTTCGAACCACGCGAATACTGGAGCCTTGAAGCGGTATTCGCCAACGCTGCCAACAGTCAGTTCAATGCCAAGCTGCACAGCCGTGATGACAAGAAGCTCGGCAAGTTCGCTATCGAAAACCAGCAGCAGGCGGAAGAGATCCTCGCCGAACTGGAACAGTCCTCCTTCCAGGTCAGTAACCTCGAGAAAAAAGCCCGCAAACGCAATCCAGCTCCGCCGTTCACCACCAGTACCCTGCAGCAGGAAGCCAGCCGCAAGCTTGGTTTCTCGGCCCGCAAAACCATGTCGGTCGCCCAGAAGCTGTATGAAGGTATCGAAGTTGGCGACGATACTCATGGTCTGATCACTTACATGCGGACCGACTCGGTAGCCCTGTCTCCGGTGGCGACCAGTGAAGCGCGCGAAGTCATCTGTCAGCTGTATGATGAAAGTTACGCCCTGGATAAGCCGCGGGCTTTCAAAAACAAAAGTAAAAATGCCCAGGAAGCACACGAAGCGGTGCGCCCAACCTCGATTGCCCGTACTCCTGCGCAACTGAAGCCCTATTTAAGCTCCGATCAAATGCGTCTCTATGAATTAATCTGGAAACGGACAGTCGCCTCACAGATGGCGCAGGCGGTCTTCGACGCAACCACCGTCGACATAGCCGCTGGCCAAAAATACAGTTTCCGCGCCAGCGGTCAGGTGATCCGCTTCCCCGGCTTCATGGCCCTCTATATTGAAGGAACCGACAACGGCGACGACGAGAACAAGGAAGGCTTGCTGCCACCGTTAAACGAGGGAGAAAAGCTGCGCAAAGAACAGCTCACTCCCGAGCAGCACTTCACCCAGCCGCCTCCCCGTTTCACCGAAGCGAGTCTGGTTAAAACCATGGAAGAATACGGCATCGGCCGCCCTTCGACCTACGCCAGCATCATGAACACTCTGGTGACGCGGAAATACGTGCGCCTGGAAAAACGGACCTTCTTCCCGGAAGATACCGGTCGCGTCGTTTCCAAGCTGCTGGTCGAACACTTCAGCCAGTACGTCGATTATGATTTCACCGCTGAACTGGAAGAGGACCTGGATGCCATCTCCCGTGGCGAAAAAGCCTGGATTCCATCGGTCAAACAGTTCTGGGACCCGTTCATCGCCCTGCTGCATCGCAAAGACCAGGAAGTCAGCAAGGCTGATGTCACCACCGAGAAAACCGACAAGATCTGTCCTGAATGCAGCAAGGAACTGGTCATCAAACTCGGTCGTTCCGGCCGTTTCCTGGCCTGCTCCGGTTTCCCCGACTGCCGTCATACCGAACCGCTGGGCGGTGACGGGCAGCCGGCCGAAGAACCGGTCATGTCGGATGAGAAGTGTGACAAGTGCGGTGCCGGGATGCTGATCAAAACCGGTCGCTACGGCAAGTTCTACGCCTGTAGCGCTTATCCGAAATGCAAAAACATTCAACCGCTGGAGAAACCGAAATCCCTCGACATCAGTTGCCCCCAGTGCAACGAAGGCGAGATGATGGAAAAGAAGAGCCGCTATGGAAAAATCTTCTACTCCTGCAACCGCTACCCCAAGTGCAAGTACGCCCTTTGGAATCCACCCAAGGCGGAAGCCTGCCCCAAGTGTGCCTGGCCGCTGACCGAGATCAAGACCACCAAGCGTTGGGGTACTGTGCAGCGCTGTCCGCAGGAAGAGTGTGACTGGGAAAACGAACTGATCCCACCGGAAAAAAAGCCTGCGGCGAAAAAAGCGACGGTCAAGAAAAAAACGACCACCAAAAAAACCGCTGCCAAGAAGACACCGGCAAAGAAAACGACGGCGAAAAAGGCTCCGGTTAAAAAGAACGCCTGAGAAAAGAAAACATCGTGTAGAATCAACCGGTCGAACCTCAAAGGTTCGGCCGGTTTTGCGTTTTGAAAAGAGGAAACAGATGGAAATCACCGTTATCGGTGCAGGGCTGGCAGGCTGTGAAGCGGCCTGGCAAGCGGCCGCAGAAGGCTGCCGTGTCAAACTGTATGAAATGAAACCACAGCGGTTTTCCCCGGCCCATGAAAGTGCAGGACTAGCCGAACTGGTGTGTTCCAACAGTCTGCGTGGTGCGGGCATGAATAACGCTGTAGGTTGCCTGAAAGAGGAACTACGCCGGATTGGCTCATTATTCATCGAGGCCGCAGACGCGACGGCAGTCCCCGCAGGAGGCGCTCTGGCGGTCGACCGGGATGAGTTCTCCGCCTACGTCAGCCAGAAAATCGATCAGCATCCGCAGATCGAACTGATCCGCGAAGAGATCACCAGTTTGCCGACCAAAGAAACAATCATCCTCGCCAGCGGGCCACTCACATCCGATGCCCTTTCCGCCGAACTTGCCAAACTAGCCGGCAGTGCACATCTCTATTTCTATGATGCGATTGCCCCGATTGTCGAAGCCGATTCGATCGATTACGAAATCGCCTGGCGGGCCTCACGCTACGGCAAAGGTGGCGCCGATTACCTGAACTGCCCATTGAGCAAGGAAGAATATGAAACCTTTGTTCAAGAACTGATCGATGCCGACAAGGTCTCCGGGCGGGAATTCGAAAAACTGGTTCACTTTGAAGGCTGTATGCCGATTGAAGAGATGGCCGCCCGTGGCCCACAGACGCTTTCCTTCGGCCCGATGAAGCCGGTCGGCCTGACCGACCCACGCACCGGAAAATGGCCGCATGCCGTTGTCCAGTTACGGCAGGATAACCGGCACGCCTCGCTGTTCAACCTGGTCGGCTTCCAGACCCGCCTGACCTACCCGGAGCAACAGCGCATCTTCCGCACCATTCCGGGCCTGCAGAACGCCAAATTTGCACGACTTGGCAGTATGCATCGCAATACCTTCGTCAACGCTCCAGGTTGCCTGACGAAAACATTGCAACTGAAAGCTGCACCGCATATCTGTCTCGCTGGACAGATAAGTGGCGTCGAAGGCTATGTCGAATCAGCGGCCTGCGGCCTGCTGGCGGGGGTCTTCTCTGCCTACCGGCTGCGTGGCGAGCAGGAGCCTCTGCCCCCCAAAGAGACCGCCTTGGGGGCGCTACTGACCCACCTCAGCGAAGCAGACGTTGACAACTTTCAGCCGATGAACGTCAACTACGGCCTGTTCCCGCCGCTGGACCTGAAACGGAAGATGAAGCGTGCTGACCGGCGTCTGGCGATGGCAGCCCGAGCGCTCGACGCCCTGCCCGGCTGGTGGCAACCGATTGCGCGTAGACGCGCTGAGGACATCGCATGAATCAACAGGTTATTCTCGCCTCGGCCTCACCTCGGCGCAAAGAACTGCTAGAACAGATCGACCTGGAATTCGACGTCATTCCGAGCAAGGCGGAAGAGTTCGTCCTGCCGGATGAAACTCCGGAAGAACACGTCGTCCGCCTGAGTATCGACAAGGCCAGCGAGGTCGCGAACCGCAGCGATGTCGAAGGACGCTGGTTCATCGGCAGCGACACCATCGTCCTCTGCAACCAACAGATTCTCGGCAAGCCGACAGATGCACAGCACGCGGCAGAAATGCTGCTGATGCTCTCCGGGCGCGAGCACCGGGTGCTCTCCGGCTACGCAGTTCTCGACCGGCAGACCGGAGAGCAGCGTGCTGAAGCGGTGAGTACGGTGGTGCGGTTTCGCGATTTGACAGACGAGGAAATCGCGCGCTACATTGCCACAGGTGAGCCGACCGACAAAGCAGGGGCCTATGCCATCCAAGGACGCGGGGTCTGTTTCGTCGCCGGCATCGAAGGCAGCTACACCAACGTGGTCGGCTTGCCGCTATGCCGTTTGACCCTGGCCTTGAAAGAGCTGGGTGTCCCGCTGCCGATCTGAATACGGAGTAACTTCTGATGAGTGCGATTGCTGATAACATTGCCCATATTCGCGAGCAGATTGCCGCAGCCTGCCAGCGGGCCGGCCGCAACCCGGCCGCCGTCCGCCTGATTGCCGTTTCCAAAGTCAAACCGGCCGCCGATGTTGAAGCTGCTTTTCGCAGCGGTCAGCAACTGTTCGGTGAAAGCTACGTCCAGGAGTTCCGTGACAAGTTTCCGGAAGTTCAGGCCCCGGTCGAGTGGCACTATATCGGTGGCCTGCAGAGCAACAAGGTGAAGTACCTGCGTGGCAAAGTGGCGATGATCCACTCGGTCGATCGCCTGTCATTGGCTGAGGAGATCAGTCGTCAATGGCAAAAAATCGATTCCGCTTGCAACATATTGCTGCAGGTCAATATCGGCGAAGAAGACCAGAAGTCAGGCTGCCGCCCCGCCGAACTGGAGCAGCTGGTCCGCAGCGTTGCCAAGCTGCCGAATCTGCAGATCTGTGGCCTGATGTGCCTGCCCCCCTACTGTGACGATGCCGAGGAGGTCCGGCCCTATTTCCAGCGCATGCATGAACTGGCCGCGCAGATCGAGCTCCTGCACCTTCCCGGGGTCTCGATGCAGGAGCTGTCGATGGGCATGAGCGGTGATTTCGAAGTCGCTGTCGAAGAGGGTGCGACACTGGTGCGGGTCGGCACTGCGATCTTCGGCGAGCGGATCAGGAAAAAAGGATGAGTGCACCGCATAAGTACCTGCTTTTCGACCTCGACGGCACCCTGGTCGATTCGGTTGCCGATCTGACCACCTCTCTCAACCTGCTGGCGGATGAGCTGGGTCATTCCCGTTTGGTGACAGACTATGTACGGACTATCGTCGGCGATGGAGCGGGCAAATTGATCAAGCGGGCCTTCGGCGCAGAGAGTTATCAACGTGATCAGCTGTTCCGTTTTCTCGATATTTATGCTCAACATCTGCTCGATGAGACGGCCTGCTATCCCGGCATCAGAGACTTGCTCTTTCGTCATCCGGCTGACCGGCTGGCCCTGGTGACCAACAAGCCCTACGCCTTGACGGTACAACTGCTAAACGGGTTGGACCTGGCGAATCATTTTAAAGTGGTGATCGGCGGAGACAGCTTTCCGGAGAAAAAACCACACCCCATGCCGGTCCATAAAGCCCTTGCAGTCCTCGGGGCTAAACCGGTCGATGCGGTTATGATCGGCGATCACCACACCGATCTGTATGCTGGCAGGGATGCCGGCACTGCGACCTGTTTCTGTGCTTACGGGCTCGGCAACACTGATGGCCTGGAAGCAGATTTCAGCGTCCAGACGGCTGAACAATTGCTGCAGCTCTTCCCTGGAACAGCTTCGTGACCAGTTCCCGCTTAACCCTGAAAGAAATTTCCCTGTTTTTTTTCCCCCTGGTGCTTAACGTCCAGTTGATGAGCATCTCGCATACAGTGATCAACGGAGCACTGGCGCGACTGGAAGATTACGTCACCGCCCTGGCGGGAATGTCGGTGGCGATGATCATCCACCTGTTCGTGGCCTCGCCATCGTACCAGAATCACACCGTCACCATAGCCATGGTCCGCGGCCGCAAATCGATGCGCAGCGTGCTGATCTTTGTCGGCCTGGTCGCCAGTTACGTCGCAGTAATGCTGGCGTTAATCGCTTTCACCCCCCTCGGCGACCTGGTCCTGGACAAGTTGCTCGGTATTCCGTCAAAGGTGGCCGAGGAAGCCCGTAAGGCCCTGTACATCTGCGCCCTGCTTCCGTTCTTCACCGGCGTTCGCGGCTTCTGTCAGGGGCTGATCATCCAGGCCCGACGTACCAGCCTGGTTTCACTGGCGACCGGCATCCGGGTTGCAGCCCTGTTCGGCTACCTGACCATCGGCCAAACCTGGTTCGCTGGCGCCCAGCTCGGTGCCTTTGCCCTGGTGAGCTGCGTGATTACGGAAACCTTCTTCATCGCCGGCTTCGCCTGGAAGGTACACCTGCCGCTCGATCGTGGCGAGGCGGAGAAAACCACCGGGGAGATTCTGCGTTACTCCTTCCCGCTCGCTTATTCATCCTGCCTGCAGCAGACCATCCCGCTGCTGATCAGTTCGATTATCGGCCGCCTGCCTGATGGTCCCCTCGCGTTAGCGGCTTTTGGTGTCATCCGTGGTTTTCTGTTCCTGCTGGCCGGGCCGATGCGCAACCTGCAACAGGCCTACCTGGCATTGGTCAGATCGGCTGAAGACTACTTTATGCTGGTTCGCTTCAACATTCTCGTCGCGACCGGTATGGGCAGCCTGGTGCTGCTGGCCGCCGGCCCGCTGAATGAATTGATCCTTGGCCAGTTGCTCGGCGTTGCAGCGGAGCTGCGCCACTATTTACGCCTGCCATTGGCAGCCTGCGCAATCTTCCCGCTTTTCTATGGTGGTTGCAACCTGCTGCGCGGCTGGTTCTCCGGTGCCCATCAGACCGGCAAGCTGGGCAGCTCAACCTTTTTTAAAAGTGGCTTCCTGTTGCTGGCCTGGCTGCCATTGGTCAAACTGCAGCTACCGGTTTCCGGTATCGTTATCGCCATCGGCCTGCTGCTCTGTGCTGAGGTCATTGAAGCTCTCTACCTGAGATCGCAACGGCAAAAACAACCAGAAGAACTGCGCCAACTTGCCCCGCTTTAGGCTTCCCCTTTAAAATAAGGGTATGGATAAACAAACAAAAAAACATCCCTGCCCCGATTGCCATCACTGTCAATGGTGCAGCGACGATCGTTGCCGGCTCTGTCTGAAACCCTGCTGCGGGAAAAAACTGTCGATCACTGAACAGATCGATATGTTTGATAGACTGAATCAGCAGGAGAGCCCTGCTGATGATCAAACCGAGCAAACAAAACCGACTTAGTTAGCTTTCAGACCTTTACGGTTCCCGATTTGACGCTATTCTTATAGGATAAATGCCAAACCACTGTGAGGGAAAATGATCGATTTACAGAATCCTGCTTTTGCCGGAGTGCTGCAGAACCTGCACGATGGCCTCTATTTTACCGACAAAGAACGGAAGATCATCTTCTGGAATACCGCCGCAGAACGGATCACCGGCTTTTCTGCCACCGAAGTGGTCGGCACCAAATGCAGTCAAAGCATCCTCAATCACATCGACTACCAGGGAAAAAAGCTCTGTGATGACGACTGCCCACTTGCCCAGACGATCGAGGATGGGCTCCATCGCGATACGGAAGTTTTCCTCCATCATAAAAAAGGCCACCGGGTTCCGGTTTCAATCCGGGTTACGCCACGGCTTGATGAGCAAGACAATATTATCGGCGGGATTGAGCTTTTCACTGACATCAGTAATCGCGAAGCAACTGAACTGCGTCTGCTGGAACTGCAGCAACTGGCCCTGGTGGATCATCTGACCCAACTTGCCAACCGGGCCTATCTCGAACGGGAGCTCGCAGGTCGCATGGAAGAGATGCAGCGGATGAAGGTCTCTTTTGCCGTCCTCTTTATCGACATCGATCATTTCAAGCGCGTCAATGACACCTATGGGCACGACATCGGTGATCAGGTCTTACAGATGGTTGCCAATACCCTCAGCACCAACGCCCGCCCATTCGATCTTTACGGTCGCTGGGGTGGTGAAGAGTTTATGGGCCTGGTGCGTAACATCTCATTACCCAACCTGGAGATGCTCGCAGAACGGTTGCGGGTCTTGATTGAAGGGTCTTTTCTCGACAACACCAGCACACTGTTGAACGTAACCGTTTCCATCGGTGCGACACTCGCAACAGAGGAGGATACCCTCGACAATCTATTGAAGCGGGCCGACGCGCTGCTTTACTACAGTAAACATCATGGACGGAACAAGGCCAGTGTCGCACAAATAATGCCGGAGACATTCGTATGAAAATTCTCGGGATCAGCGGTTCGTTACGGCAGAACTCTTACAATACCCGGCTGTTGGAACTGGCCCGTTCCAGTGTCCCAGCGGGTAGCGATTTTCTGCTCTACCGCTGCAGCATCTTGCCGCTTTACAATCAGGATTTGGACGGCAGTGACAAACCAGAGCCAGTGCTCGAGTTACTGGAGCTGATTTCCAACGCTGACGGTCTGCTGATCTCAACCCCGGAGTACAATTATGGCATACCCGGGGTGCTGAAAAATGCTATCGATTGGGCATCGCGACCGGCCTTCAAGTCGGTATTAAAAGACCGGCCGACCGCAATCATGAGTGCCTCGATGAGCGCACTGGGAGGAATCCGTGCGCAAATCCAATTAAAGCAGGTGCTCGGCAGCACCCTGACACCACTCTTCCCGGCCCCGGACTTCTTCGTCCCAGCCGCCCACCAGGTATTTATCGATGACGGCCCGCCCAAAGATATGGATTTGCAAGAAAGGGTGCGAAAATACCTGCACGACTTTGTCAACTGGGCACAAAATCATCCTGCCTGACACTTGTTTCGAATAGCCGAAAAAATCAAAGGCCAGCCCAGAGATCTCAACGGAAAACCAGGCTGTTGATTTTCCGATGACATGAACGCGCGTTTTATGCTTAAATGCCGGGCTTGTAAAGATAAATGCCTGTGGCAATAAAGATAATAGGAGCTTTCCATGTACAGCTGTTCTGATTTGAAAAAAGGCCTGAAACTGCTCATTGACGATGAACCACATGTCATTGTCCAGTTCGACTTCAGCAAGCCGGGCAAGGGCCAGGCCCTCTATCGATGTAAACTACGCAACATGATTACCGGATCCCTGTTCGATCGGACCTATCGCAGCGGCGAGTCCTTTACCCCGGCCAGCCTTGACGAACGGGACATGCAGTACCTGTATCAGGATGAAACCGGCTACGTTTTCATGGATCAGAAAAGTTATGAGCAGGTCGTCTTGACTGAAGAGACCCTTGGCGACGATAAATATTTCCTGATCGACAACATGGAAGTAAAGATCCTGATGTACGGGGACACAGGCATCGGCCTCACTCTGCCCAATTTCGTTAACCTGCGCGTCACCCAGTCCGACCCCTGGGTCAAAGGAGACACTGCAGCCGGGAACAACAAACCGGCCACAGTCGAAACCGGCCTGACTCTTCAAGTCCCCTCTTTCGTCGAAGAAGGAACGCTGATCCAGATCGATACCCGCACCGGCGAATACGCGACCCGGGTGAAAGAATAACGTGGAACCGAACTGGCAGTTGGCCCGGAAGCGGCCCACACTTGTAAAACGGGCCCGGATCGTTCAAGCGATCCGGGCTTTCTTTATCGAGCAGGGTTTTCTAGAGATTGAAACCCCGCAGCGCATCCCAGCCAACGCACCGGAATTCCATATCGAGGCTGTCCCTTCGGGTGACTGGTTTCTACAAACCTCGCCGGAACTGGCGATGAAACGTCTGTTGGCAGCAGGCTACGGGAACATTTTCCAGATCAGTCACTGCTGGCGCGCTGGCGAACGGGGCAAACAACACCTCCCAGAATACAGCATGCTTGAGTGGTATCGTCCGGACTGTGATTATCAGTCTCTGATGGATGATTGTGAAAATCTGCTGCTGCATTTAACTGACCAGAACACGCTCACCTATCAGGGGCAATCTATTGACCTGACCCGGCCCTGGCCCCGGCTGTCAGTGCAACAGGCATTTGAACAGTTTTCCAGCCGCACTCTCAATGAGGCTCTGGAAACCGGGAGCTTTGATACCTTTATCAGCACAGAGATCGAACCTAACCTGCCTGCAGAGCGGCCGACCTTTCTGCTCGACTATCCCGTCTCACAGGCCTCTCTGGCACGGATCAACAAAAACAATCCGAACATTGCAGAAAGGTTCGAACTCTATCTTGGGGGCATGGAGTTGGCCAATGCCTTTTCCGAACTGATCGATCCGCAGGAACAGCAACTTCGTTTTGACATCGAAGAGAAGGCCCGTCGCACAGCAGGCAAGCAGGCCTATCCGAATCCAAGCCCTTTTCTGAAAGAACTGGCAACCATGCCAACAGCGGCAGGAATCGCCATGGGTATCGATCGATTGATCATGCTGCTCTGTGATCAAAACCAGATCGATAATGTCGTTGCCTTCACACCGGAACTGCTCTAAACCAGATCAACAAACCCAAATCGCAAAATAAAATACTGTTCACATTCCCGATTGACCGGCGTTAATATTATAATTAACTAATACTTAATCTGTTCATAAATACCGCTTAACGCAAAACACCATTCTATTTCCCCCCTATTTTGCTGGACTTGACTGTATACGACAAGAAAAATGCGGTATAAATAACGCCATTTCTGTGAGCGAAACGATTTTTTTAGCATAAGTTTTCTGTTGACATGATTTTATAACAACGTATTATGTCGCGAAACGAAATACCCACTATCACGCATAAATTATCACAAGGCACTACAAAATGCCCTGTGAAAACAACCAGATAGCGATTTTTTTACTGTATTTCAGTTTTCATAACCGGTTTTTGGTACGTTCCAGTGGATGGGATCGGATTGATCCCCCATACAATTCCAAGAGGAGATTTCTACAATGGCACATGGACCCGCAGTTAAACTTGGCAAGGACAATGCGTCCGGCTACAAGAGCAAGCTCGGCGTATCGATGTTTATCGTCTACACCATCGTTTACGCGATCTTCGTAGCAATCAACGCAACCAGCCCGAAGGCGATGCAAAACATCATTTTCGGACAGACCGCAGCAGTCGTCTGGGGCTTTGGCCTGATCGGCTTCGCTCTGGTTCTGGCAGTCATCTACAACCACCTCTGCACCGCTGCAGAGACCAAACTGAACGACTAAGGGGGATATAAGTCATGGTCTATACTCAGTCCCCGATCGCTATCGGTCTGTTCTTCACCTTCGTTATCTTCGTTCTCGGCCTTTCTTTCTACCTGGCCCGTCGAACCAGTTCTGCTGAAGGCTACTATGCCGCCGGTGGTAACATCCACTGGTTCACCAACGGTGTCGCTTTTGCTGGCGACTACCTCTCAGCCGCTTCCTTCCTGGGTATTTGCGGCATGATCGCAACCGCAGGTTACGATGGCTGGATGTACTCCATCGGCTACCTGGCAGGCTGGGTTGTGGCCCTGTTCCTGGTTGCTGAGCCGATGAAGCGTCTCGGTAAATTCACCTTTACCGATGCCCTCGACTCCAAGTTCAACTCCAAAGCTATACAGCTGACCGCTGCGATCTCCACCCTGCTGGTTTCGGTTTTCTACCTGATTCCGCAGATGGTTGGTGCCGGCGTCCTGGTTCAGCCGCTGCTCGGCCTGCCCCACTGGGTTGGTGTTTGTATCGTTGGTGTTGTTGTTACCATCATCGTTGCCACCGCCGGTATGGCATCGACCACCTATGTACAGTTCTTCAAAGGAGCACTGTTGCTGATCATGTCGACTGTTGTCGTTGTCGCCGTGCTGATGAAAGGTCTCACAACCACTCCAGAAAACAACGGCGCCGCCTATCACGACTTCAAAACCATGCAGGCAACTGCAACTATGGAAATCAGCGAGCCTGGTTTCACGGTTGTCGCAGGTCTTGATTCGGCCTATGGCGAAGCCGGCTTCGTCAAACTGGCGAAGAATGGCGAAGAGTCGATCTGGCAGCTGAACAAATCTGAAGCTGGCTACACCCTGGAAGAAACCCTGTTCATGACCAAAATGGCTGACGGCACCAAAAAGTTCAACGGTGCCAATAAAGAAGAAGGTAAGTTCTTCCCTGTCGGTCACATCAAAACTCTGAAAATGGACGGCAAAGAAGTAGTTGCGACTGGCGCAGTCGGCCCGCTTGCTTACTTGGCGGCATTGAAAGATTCCACCATCGTGCTCTGGGGCAAGAAATACATCAAAGAGGGTGGCAACACCACGACCATCTACTACCAGAAACCGACCCCGGGTGCCCGTGTATTGCGCCCAGGTCTTAAGTTCAAGGTTGACAATGCGACCGGCCTGCAGAAGTTCAACTTCATTTCGCTGATGCTCGCGCTGTTCTGCGGTACCGCAGCGCTGCCACACATCCTGATCCGTTACTACACCGTTCCGAGTCAGGCTGCTGCCCGTAAGTCGACCATCGTCGCTATCGCAGCGATCGGATTCTTCTATGTCCTGACCCTGTTCCTCGGTATGGGTGCGATGACCAACGGCGTTATCAACCTGACCGACAACAACATGTCGGCACCGCTGCTGGCGCTCTCCTTCGGGGTGGTGCTGTTCGCGGTCATCTCTTCACTCGCCTTCGCGACCGTTCTCGGTACCGTCTCCGGTCTGATTGTAGCAGCATCTGGCGCGGTAGCGCACGACTTGATGGACAACTTCCTTGGCATGAAGATGAGCGACGCCGGGAAGGTTCGCGCTGGTAAGATTGCCGCAATCGTCGTTGGTTGTATCGCCATCTACCTCGGTATTGTCTTCGAAGGGATGAACGTTTCCTTCCTCGTCGGTTGGGCCTTTGCGGTTGCCGCTTCAGCTAACTTGCCTGCGATCCTGATGCTACTGTTCTGGAAGAAGACCACCGCTAAAGGCATTGCCGCTTCGGTTATGGTTGGCCTGATCAGTTCCCTGGGGCTGATCCTGATCTCCCCGGATATGTGGGTACGTTACGGCCTGCTGCCGCAAGACGCACCGGTTCAGTTTAACAGCCCGGCGCTGATCTCGATCCCACTCTCTTTTATCGCACTGGTTATCGTCTCGATGATGAGTCAGGGCGATGTGACAGTTGATGCTAACGAAACGGCTGGCGCATAAGACTTGTACCACTAACTATTATTTGCAATACTTTGGGCCGCCTTTTTGGGCGGCCCGATTTTTTTGTCGCAAAGGATATGATCCATGAAGAGATTTCGCGTTACCCTGTTGGCGGTCTGCCTGCTTCTGGCCTGGCTGGGCTACAATGACTTAAGCCTGCTGCTGCGCAACCGTGAACCCCAGCAGCTTTCGGTGGTCGATCTAGAAACCCAGGGGCCTGCTCGTGAGTGGCTTAAAATAACGGATGGCTACCAAGACCTACTGCAGTCGATCAACATGTCAGGAACCATCGAAATTGACTCATTCCTGGTCCCGTTAAAACGCACTGCCGACAGTCCAGAAATAGGAGTATGGTTTGAAACACGCGATCCACAAATCGTCGGATTATTGAAGACCTACTATTTCAACTTAAACACCGACCAGGAACGGGCGAAGTTCCTCCAGGACAATGAAGACTTTATCTATGCCCGTCGTGACGTACAGGGCATGACCGCAGACACCCTGGTGGCAGACTCAAATCGCGAGAAGTTGAAGGAACTCCTGCAGGAGATGAATATGACAGTACCGGAAAATGTCGTTTTCATCAGTGAAGGGAAAGAACCCGCCTCGCTACGCGGAATATTCTTCGCAGCGATTGCGCTGATCGGGTTGATTAAATTAGCGATGGGATTCAAGCCGGCAATGAACAATCGCTCTGAGTCGCCTGAAACTCCCAAAGCTTAAAACATAAAAAATAAAAAGGCCGGAGCATGACTCTCCGGCCTTGAAAATTGAAAACGGGTCTGGATTTAACCGATATAAACGCTATGGTTCCGCGCCCGGTTCGCCAGAATTGTCGGATCGACGACTTCACCACATGCACAGCACTTCCACGCGTCAAATGCACGAACAAAATCGTAGTACTTTTCGGAATACATTCTGCCTTTACACTTAGGACATTTCATTTGCAACCTCCGGCGCACATGTTTTAATAAAACAACTAATCTCAAATCTCCCGCTTATTACTTCTATCTACTCGTATCGAGTCGGTTCTAATAACATTACACAAGCTGTGCCAACAGCAGCCTCCCCCCTCAACAACACATCGGCCAGAAGATTTACTCCTTTACATTCAGGTACTTAACTATTATTCTATTTTTCAACCTTACTATTCAAAGCTGTCTTGCCACCAAGAATCAATACAAAATAGCTGCGAGACCAACTATTTCGTCAATATCTTGGCGGTATGTGCTGTTATCCGAACAACAAAACAAACCGCCAGATAATTAACGAAGCCTAACTAATCAGGAAATCACAACTTTTTTGGTTAACAAATTCAGCGCAAGAAAAGCAAAACAGAAATAACAATATGTTTTTATTATTCTTTTCAGAATATCAGTCACTTGACTTTAGCAGGCAAAGCGTTCCAGCCAAACACCGCCATTAAATTGACGAATTCCCCGAGCTACATATCATTTTTTTGACGTTCAGCACTAAAACCAAAACAGCCGCCAACTCCGTTAAGAAGTTGGCGGCTGACAAACCACAAAGTCATGCTATGTCTATATCAGATATTGTCTTTATAAAGCTTGTAGGTTAAGGAATCCGCCAAAGCCTGATATGAGGCATCAATAATGTTGCTGCTGACCCCGACAGTCCCCCAGCGGCCTTCATGGTCGCCCGATTCAATAAGCACGCGTGTCACCGATGCAGTCCCCTTGCCAGCCGGCAGCACCCGGACCTTGTAGTCAAGCAATTTGACTTCGCTCAGCTGCGGGTAGAAACTGGTCAAGGCTTTACGCAACGCGGCATCAAGAGCACTCACCGGGCCATTGCCGTCAGCGGCGGTGTGTTCGATCCTGCCGCCGACCTTCACCTTGACAGTCCCCTCGGAAACCGGGCCCTTGTCGCTGTCACGCAGCGTGTCAATAACGCGGAAAGCCGTGACGGTGAAATAATGTTTCAGCTTTCCCATCGCCTTGAGCATCAGCAGTTCAAACGAAGCTTCGGCCCCCTCAAACTGGAAGCCTTGATTTTCCAGCTCTTTGATATCTTCCAAAATCTCCAGAGTTACCGGATCTTTGCTGTCGAGTTCGATGCCGCACTCTTCTGCCTTGGCCAAAATATTTGAACGGCCGGAGAGATCCGACACCAGAACTCTGGTGCGGTTGCCGACCAGTTCCGGGCGGATATGCTCGTAGGTCTCCGGATGACGCTGAATCGCAGAAACGTGGACTCCACCCTTGTGGGCAAAAGCTGAATTGCCGACATAGGCCTGGTGTTTGTTCGGGATCAGATTGGCCAGCTCATAAACATAGCGGGAAGCACTGCGCAAGGTCTTCAGATTCTCATCAGAGACACACTCCTTGCCAAGCTTCAATTTCAGAGAAGGAATGATCGAGCAGAGGTTGGCGTTACCGCAACGTTCACCGAAACCGTTCATGGTCCCCTGAACGTGGACCGCACCACAGCTGACTGCCATCAAGGAATTGGCGACCGCGCATTCACTGTCATTATGGGCGTGGATGCCGATCGGTGTCGAAATCGCCTTGTTGACCTCTGCCATAATCGTCGAGATTTCATACGGCATTGTGCCGCCGTTGGTATCGCAGAGAACAATACAGTCAACATTGGCCGCAGCAGCAGCCTGCAGGGTCTTGATGGCATACTCCGGGTTAGCTTTGTAACCATCAAAGAAATGCTCGGCGTCGTAGACAACTTCGCCGATCTGCCCCTTGAGATAAACCAGCGAATCATTGATCAACTCGAGATTTTCCTCCAAAGAGATCCGCAGCGCCTCACGGACATGGAAATCCCAGGTCTTGCCGAAAATGGTAACCGTATCCGGCTCAGCCTCGATCAGCATCTGGATATTGTTATCCTCGGCCGGAGTCACCTTGGCCCGACGGGTCGAACCAAACGCGGCAATCTTACTGTGCTGCAGGGTTACTTTCTTGATCTCGTGAAAAAAAGTAATGTCTTTCGGATTCGAACCGGGCCAACCACCCTCAATATAATCAATACCCAGCTCATCAAGACGGCGGGCAATCTGCACCTTGTCCTGCACCTGAAAAGAGATATCCTCAGCCTGGGTACCATCACGCAGGGTGGTATCGTAAATCTGAATCCGACTCATTACATTACATCCTTTCACTTCTTGCCGATTATTCGCCGTTCTCCGGCTTATTCAAACCGAATGCCTCATGCAACACCCGAACGGCCAGTTCGGTATACTTGGCCGCCACCACACAAGAGATCTTGATTTCACTGGTCGAAATCATCTCGATATTGATCCCCTCCTTCGAAAGGGTCTCGAACATGGTCTGAGCGATCCCTGAATGGGAACGCATACCGACACCGATGACCGACACTTTGGCGATATCATCATCATGCTTGATCCCTGTGGCATTGATTTTCGGAGCTATCTCTTCGACGATCTTCAACGCTTTTTTGCAGTCGGCTTTCGGTACCGTGAAGGTCATGTCGGTCTTGCCCTCGTGGGACACATTCTGAATGATCATATCGACGGTAATCCCTGCCTCACCCAGCGGTGAGAAAATCTGCGCCGCGATACCCGGCTGATCCGGCACACCGAAAATGCTGATTTTCGCTTCATCTTTATTGTAGGCAATCCCTGAAACCAGTACGGTCTCCATCTCCTGATCCTCCTTCATGACCAGCGTTCCCGGCTTGTCTTCAAAGCTCGAACGCACATGTATGACGACGTTGTATTTTTTGGCAAATTCGACACTGCGGATCTGCAGAACCTTAGCCCCGAGTGAAGCCATTTCGAGCATTTCCTCGTAGGAAATCTTTTCAATTTTGGAGGCCTCTGGAACCATACGTGGATCGGTGGTATAGACACCATCGACATCGGTGTATATCTCGCAGACATCGGCTTTCAGCGCAGCAGCCACCGCCACCGCCGAGGTGTCGGAGCCGCCGCGTCCCAAGGTGGTGACATTGCCATGTTCGTCGATCCCCTGAAAACCGGCAACGATGATGATGGTACCGTTCTTCAGATCTTCACGGACCTTTTTATCCTCGATACTCTTGATACGAGCGCGTGAATGAGCATTATCGGTGCGGACTGGAATCTGTGAACCAAGATAACTCTTGGCATTGTATCCCATCGACTGCAGACACATCGATAACAGAGCGATCGTCACCTGTTCACCGGTCGAAACCAGCACATCGTACTCGCGCTCGCTGGGGAACTCGCACATTTCGTCGGCCAGTGCCACCAGCCGGTTGGTTTCTCCAGCCATCGCCGAAACAATAACCACGACATCATTGCCGTCATCAAAAGTTTTGGCCACGCGACGGGCAACGTTGCGAATTTTCTCCACAGTCCCCACTGAAGTGCCACCATATTTCTGTACTACCAGGGCCATAACAGTCCTCTTCCTCCCTATTGGAAAAAAGCCAGCAGCAATCGATTTGCTACCAGCCCAGCTGAAATCCCCAAAGCTTCCGGAAAGTCCCTTTAATAGCAGGAATTCTCCGACCGGTCAAAAGCTTTCTCCACCCTTTTATAAAGCAGTTACCGGTTAAGGGTGAACCGCCTCCTGCAAGCGCTGCAACAGATCTTCTGCAGCCTCTCCCTCTGCACAAAAATGCAGCATTCGAGTATCCTCCTGCAGATGTTCAATCTCGACCCACAGGCCTGGAATCTTATCATCCGCAAGTCGCTCAGGCCACTCGACCAACGTCACCCCGGTACCGAACGCATAATCGTCAAAACCGACCTCCAGCAACTCGTCCGGATCGGACAGACGGTAAAGATCAAAATGATAGAGATCCAGCAAAGCCGGATAATGATTCATCAGGGTAAAGGTCGGACTGGTGATCGGCACCTGCGGATCGACACCCAGGCCACGGGCTATCCCCCGTGCCAGCACCGACTTACCGGCACCCAGATCACCCTGCAGCAGAATCAGGGCCGGCTGCTTCAGCAACCGGCCCAGTTGAATTCCCAATTCCAGGGTCTGCACCTCTCCAGCGCTAGAAAAAGACCAGCCAGGCAAGCTATCCCTCCATTGACCGGATCATGTCAAGCCGCGAAACCACGCCGATCATATTGCCCGCTTCAACCACCGGCAACAGGTGCACCTTATGCTTACTCATCAACGATGCAATCTCGCGGACCGTTGCATCAGGCCCACAGGTGATCGGCTTTTTGTTGCACAGCTCTCCGACCGTGGTCGCCGTGACCCGGTCGACCTGCTCTTTGAAACTCTTTTCACTGTCGAGATAGAAGACCCCATCGAACAGAGCCATCACCGTTGGGATATGCAGCGGCTTCTGCTGTTCAATAAGATCGGTTTCACTGATAACACCGACCAACTTACCCTTATGGTCGAGCACCGGCATATTACTGTACCGGGTCTCAACGAATTTGCTCGCCAGCTCCTTGAGACTGGTTTCAGTTGTCACTGTCACCACCTCTCGTGTCATGATTTCCCGTGCAGTCAGCATAAGCAAACTCCTTCGTTCAGTTCCCGGCGGGCGACCGGAAGTTGATTAAGCAGGTCGGAGGCAGCCATACCGGCGGTCCCCTGCCCTTCGGCCACCAACTCAGCAGCCCGGCCATGCAGCCAGGCTGCTAGAGCAGCAGCGGAAAAAGGTTCCACACCTTGCGCCAGCAGCGCGCCGATCAAACCGGTCAACACATCACCACTGCCACCGCTGGCCAGGCCGTCATTACCGCTTCCATTGATCCGCACCCGACCGTCCGGCGCAGCAATGATAGTTCGCACGCCCTTGAGCAGCAGCACCACATTGTGCTCTGCTGCAAATTCCGTAGCGACCCGATAGCGGTCCGCTTCTATAACGTCGATCGACAAACCACTGAGCCGGGCCATTTCACCCGGGTGCGGCGTCAAGACCACCGGCGCACCGGAGCGCTGTTTGAGCTGTCCCAACTGGCCGACCAACAGGTTGAGCCCATCGGCATCAATCACTGTCGGCAGCTCCGCAGAGACCAGCAACCAGGCCAGCAAAGCGGCTAAACCTTCGCTCTGCCCCAACCCAGGTCCGATCGCCAGCGCCTGTCGTCCTTCCAGCAATTCAGCAATCTGGTTTTGAGCTCGTGGACTGATCAGGCCATTGTCTGCGGCAAGCGGACAGGTCATCGCCTCGGTCAACTTGACCTCTAAAATATCGTGCACCGCAGATGGTGCGGCAACCGTAACCAGTCCAGAACCACCACGGACTGCAGCGTTGCCAGCCAGGGCCGCGGCCCCTGTCTTTCCGGTTGAGCCTGCCAGCAGCAGTAAATGACCGAAACGGCCCTTGTGGCCAGTAACGGGTCGATCAGGTAGCAGCGCTGCAGCTTCCGCAGCATCAACCAGCAGCACGTCTGAATCGAGTTGCGGCCGGCCGCTCAGCGGAACACCGATATCGACCACGTCCAGTAACCCGGCACAGCCCGCCCCGGGATCGCTACCATGGCCGATCTTGGCGTGATCAAAGGTCACGGTCAGATCAGCCCGCACGGCCACGCCACAGATCCGGCCGGTTGACCCATCCACACCGGAAGGAATATCGACCGCAAAAACCGTCACACCAGAGTTGTTGATGATTTCGATCGCCTCGACATAAAGACCACGTACGGTCGACTTCAGCCCCGTCCCGAGCAAGGCATCGATGATGATCAACGGTTCAGTTGCGGTAACGCCACTGCGCAGCTCAGGTTCGCCATTGATAAAAGAGATCGGCATCTCAAGCTTTTGCAGAATCTCGAGCATCACCGCAGCATCACCGACAATATCATCGGCACTGCCAAGCACCAGAGTTTTTACTTGCCAGCCCCGCTCGGCAAGCAATCGGGCCATGACATAGCCATCACCACCGTTGTTCCCCTTACCCGCCAGCACCAGCACCGGCCCGGGATAGAGTTCCGACAACTCACGACAGAAAGTTTCGGTCGCGGCGCGCCCGGCGTTTTCCATCAGCACCACTCCCGGGATGCCGATCTCCCTGATCGCCTGTCGATCGATCGCCTGCATTTCTTCGGCACGAATCAGTCGCATCAGGTCTCCAGAACCACCGTGGCGATAGCGTAATCGCCATCATGGGAATAGCTCAGATGAGCAGAATGAGCGCCCCGCTCTGTCAGCATTTCAGCGGCACGACCGGTCAACTGCAGCGAAGGGCAACCGAGCTGATCCCGGACCACAACAACCTGCTGCCAGGAGAGCCCGTCACGCAACCCGGTGCCGAGCGCTTTGACGAATGCCTCCTTGGCGGCGAAACGAGCTGCAACATGTGGCGCAGGATCCTTCATCTGCAAAGCGTACTGCCGTTCATCTACACTGAGTATGCGGGTCAGTACTTTGTTGCCCGGCTCAAGAAACTTGCGGAACCGTTCTATGCGGGCCAGATCTGTCCCGATGCCGATAATTGCCACAGGTTAGCCTTTCAGCAGGGCCAACATTTCCCGGACTGCCCGCTCCATTCCGACCAGAACGGCACG
The DNA here is from genome assembly GCA_945787295.1 of uncultured Desulfuromonadales bacterium. Next base: position 26,785 of record CALZHQ010000008.1, on the reverse strand, counting down.
AGAAACAATACTGTGACCGATATTGAACTCTTCGATCCCCGGCAACGCCGCGACCGGAGTGACATTCTGATAGTTTAGGCCATGCCCGGCATTGACCCCCAACCCCAGCTTGCGGGCAGCACTGATCGCAAGCTCGATACGCTGCAACTGTTCACTCCGATCAGCTTCACTGCGCATTTCACAATAGGTGCCGGTATGAATCTCGATATAATCCGCACCGACTTTATGGCAGGCTTTAATCTGCTCAATGTCCGGCTCGACAAACAGGCTGACAACGATCCCGGCCTGCTTGAGTAATACAATCTTCTGCTTCAGAGTCGTCCGCAGCAGATTAACATCCAGGCCACCTTCGGTGGTTAACTCATGACGCCCTTCCGGCACCAGGGTCACGGCATCGGGCAAAACCTTGAGCGCAAAGGCGGTCATTTCCTCGGTCAGTGCCATCTCCAGATTGAGCCGGGTCTGTACCGTCTTTCGCAACAGCTCGACATCGCGATCCTGGATATGCCGCCGATCCTCGCGCAGATGGACAGTAATGCCTTCGGCACCGGCCAACTCGGCCAGCATGGCCGCAGCAACCGGATCGGGCTCGGTCACACCGCGAGCCTGACGAATGGTGGCGATATGATCAACGTTGACTCCGAGTTTTGCCAATTTGCGACTCCTCAACATATTTCTAATAACTAAAGTATAGCGCTGTTTCTACTTAGGCACCGAGGTGTTTACGAACCGCACCGGCAACCATATCGGCCAGCTCGGTAATCCGCTGCTGATTTTCACCTTCGATCATCACCCGCAACAGCGGCTCGGTACCGGAATAACGGACCAGCACCCGGCCCTTGCCTGACAGTTCTGCCTCAACTTCATCGATAACCGCTTTGATCGGTGCGATTTTTGACAAGTCGGCCCTTTTACGCACCCGGACGTTGACCAGCACTTGCGGTAATGACGTCATCACCTTGGCCAATTCCGAAAGCGGTTTACCGCTGCGTTGGATAATCCCCAGAACCTGCAGCGCGGAAAGAATACCGTCACCTGTGGTGATGTGATCGAGGAAAATCATGTGTCCCGATTGTTCGCCGCCCAGGTTGTAGCCTTTTTTACGCATCTCTTCGACAACGTAGCGATCTCCAACCGCAGTCCGCACCACCTTGCCGCCGGCCTGTTGCATGGCGATTTCGAGCCCCATATTACTCATCACAGTGGCAACCACGGTCTTTTTATTTAACTGGCCCTGTTTGAGCATGTCGATGCCACATATTGCCATGATGTGATCACCGTCGACCTCAATCCCTTTTTCATCAACGAAAATCACCCGGTCAGCATCGCCATCCAGGGCAATCCCGAGGTCGGCACGATACTCTTTGACCTTTTCCGCCATCACCTCAGGGTGCAATGACCCACAACCATCGTTGATATTGACCCCGTTCGGCTTAACACCAAGGGTAATCACCTCGGCACCCAGTTCCTCCAGCACTGCCGGAGCAACCTTATAGCCGGCACCATGGGCGCAATCGAGAACGATGCGCAGGCCCTGCAGGTCAAGAACACGCGGGAAGGTATTTTTCAAATAGACAATATAGCGGCCGATGGCGTCATCGATCCGATAGGCCTTACCGACATCATCGGCCACCGGTCTCAGGTCATCGAGCTTATGATTCAAAATCAGATCCTCAATCTCCAGTTCCAGTTCATCCGGCAACTTGAAGCCATCGTGGGAAAAGAACTTGATGCCGTTGTCCTGATAAGCATTATGCGAAGCACTGATCACCACCCCGGCGTCAGCTCGCATTGACGAGGTTATAAAAGCAATTCCCGGGGTCGGCAACGGGCCGACCAGCAGCACATCCACCCCCATCGAGCAGATGCCGGCCACCAGGGCGTTCTCAATCATATAACCGGACAGTCGGGTATCCTTACCGATCACCACCCGGTGGCGACGATTCTTATCTTTCTTAAACACATAAGCGGCAGCCCGGCCTAGCTGCATCGCCATTTCAGTGGTCATCGGATCAATATTGGCAACGCCGCGCACCCCGTCAGTGCCGAACAACTTCTTTTCCATCAGGATTTATCCCCTTCCAAAGCAGTATCAGTCGTATTTAGGTCCAACTTTTCGCCGCCATTCGTGGCTGGTTCTTCCAAGGACTGCACTTCCACCTGGACCTCGGTGGTTTTTTCATCCTTGAAATCGGTATAGGTGCCAAGATGCACCAGCGGCACAATCAATGAAAACCCTTCGTTGACGCCGTTAAGATCGATCGGTTCGGTCGTCACCTCGTGGACATTTTTCAGCTCCGACTCAGCGCCCTCGATCAGCACCCGGGCAGGCACGGCACTGACCCGGCCGACCTGATAGCCCTGCAGCGGTTCACCATTCAAAGCGATCTTGACCGGTACCCGTTTCTGCTTGATCCGCTCCAACTTCAAATCGATGAAGGATGGCGAGAGACGGGTCACCCGCAAGCCGCTCGGCAGATTGAGTCTTTCCTCCAGCCGCTTAAAGGTCGTCAGGCCCGGCTGCAGGTCGGTCAGATCGACGGCAATGCTGATGTCGCCCTCGCTGATTTTCATCAGTAGAGTTCGCGGCCCGCTGACCCGAACATCCACTAGGCTCGGCACCTCGTTGGCGATCATCAGTTCGGCAGGTATATTCTGCAGTTCTAGCGGCACCCGGTAACCGACTTCCTGGCGTCGCTCGCCCATGATGAACATCCACAGGATCAGGGCAAAGACCAGCGAGATCAGCTTCAATGTCCAGTTTTCAGTCAACAGCTTGAACATCGCGGCTTACCCCTTCTTCTTGCCCGACTTGGATTGTTTATTGTTCTTGGTTTTGCGCGGTTCCAGCAGCCGGCCCAGCACTTTTTTCAGGCTGGTGGCATCCAGATTGCGAGTAATACCGCCGTTAACCGCGACCGAAATCTTGCCGGTCTCCTCGGAAACGATAATCGCGATCGCATCGGCCAGTTCAGTCATGCCGATCGCTGCCCGGTGACGGGTTCCCAGCGCCTTGCTGATATCACTGCTCTGGCTGAGTGGCAGAAAGCAACCGGCCATTTTCAGCTGCCCCTGTTGAATCACCAGGGCTCCGTCATGAATCGGCGAGGTCGGCATAAAAATCGCCCGGATCAACTCGCTCGAGATCCGCGCATCGACCACCACCCCCGATTCAAGGATATCGTTGATCCCGGTCTCCCGCTCGATGGCGATCAAAGCCCCGATCTTCCTATTCCCTAAGGCAACGCTGGCCTTGACCAGTTCATCGATCACTTCCGACTCCTCCTGGTAGGTCATGCCACCAAAAAAGGGATTGCGACCGACATGCATCAAGGCCCGACGGATATCGTTCTGGAAAATAACCACGATAACCAGGATGATCGAGGAGAGAAAATTGCTCAGGAACCAGTTAAGGGTGTGTAGGTCACCGACCCTTGAAGCAAGGTAAACAACTAGAATGACTGCTAATCCGAGCAGCATCTGGACTGCACGGGTCCCTTTGATCAAGAGAATGATCCGATAGATGATAAACGCAACGATACTAATATCGAGCAGATCAAGAAGACGAATATTAGCAAACACATCAAACATCGCAGCGCCCACCAGCCGGACAGAGGGTGATCAGAACAGTAAAAAGATTAACAATAAAACCTGTGTTAAAACAGGCAAAAGAACGCCTTCAGGGAAGTTTTTTCTCACGAATTGCCCAGGCGACCATGGCGGCATCATAAGCCGGGCGCACATCATGGACCCGGAACAGCTGCACACCCTGATCGACACCAATAGCCACTGTTGCCAAAGTCCCCGCCAAACGCTGACCAGGATCATCCTGCTTAATTATCTGGCCAATAAAGCTTTTCCGAGAAGTCCCCAGCAATATTGGGCAGTTAAAACAGTGCAAATCGTCGAGATGATGTAGCAATTCCAGGTTTCCACGAGCATCCTTGCCAAACCCGATGCCAGGGTCAACCGCCAGTCGTTCGAGCTCTATTCCGGCATCAAGAGCCGCGTTGATACTCTGCTGCAAACCGGCACATACTTCTTCGCGCAAATCAAAATACTTGGTATCCTGCTGCATCACGTCAGGACGCCCACGGGTATGCATCAGAAACAGTCCGGCCGAGGTCTCTGCAGCAACCCCGGCCATCTGCGGATCGAACATCAGTCCACTTATATCGTTGATGAAGTTAGCGCCGGCCGCCATCGCCGCACGTGCCACAGATGCCTTGTTGGTATCGATCGAAATCGGCAAATCCGTTTTCCGGCGTAACTTTTCGATGACCGGCACAACCCGCGCTATTTCTTCTTCCGCGGGTATCGGCAACGCCCCTGGCCGAGTACTCTCGCCACCGATATCGAGCAGGTCAGCCCCTTCCTGCTCCATCTGCAAGCCTTGCTCTACGGCCCGTCGCGGATCCTCAAAACGTCCGCCATCAGAAAAAGAATCGGGCGTGACGTTAAGCACCCCCATGATGCGGGGGCGACTTAAATCGAGGAGACAATCCCGGCCTCTGAGCTGCAGAGCAGGTCGCTGAATCACTCCTGAGGGTTCTCTTCGGCTGGAGTCGTATCCGCAGGCGGTGTCTCGGCAGCCACAGCAGGTTGTTCCGCTTCGAACTTGAACGGCTCCTCTTGCACCTTCGGCTTCAAGTAATCGGGCTCACCGTCAGGGAAAACAATCGCCCGAACTTCCGCACCTTCAAGGGTTTCTTTTTCCAGCAGTGCTTCCGACAGGTCGATCAACTGCGGCTGATGTTCCTTAAGCTCCTTGCGGGTGATATCCAAGTTCTCGAGCACTATGCGACGGATTTCATTGTCCAGATCGACCGCGGTAGCCTCGCTGTAATTTTTCATATGGCCCATATCACGGCCAAGGAAAACCTCTCCACCTTCTTTCTCACCGAAAGTAAGCGGACCAATTTTTTCGCTCATTCCCCACTCGCAAACCATCTTGCGAGCGATCGCGGTGACCCGTTCCAGGTCGTTACTCGCACCGCTGGTCACCGACTCAAAGGTCATCTCCTCAGCAACCCGACCACCGAGCAGGGAACGGATCCGGATATTTAATCCATGTGCAGTTTCATTGTATTTTTCCTCAGTCGGCAGATACATTGTGACACCCATCGCCCGACCTCGCGGAATAATTGAAACCTTATGCACCGGATCGGACCCAGGGGTCAGCAGGGAGATTAGCGCATGACCAGCCTCATGGTAGGCAGTGACACGCTTCTCTTCTTCGGTGATCACCATCGAACGTCGTTCAGCACCCATCAGTACCTTGTCCTTAGCCGACTCAAAATCATCTTTATCGACCTGGGTCTTGTTGGACCGGGCCGCCAGCAATGCCGCCTCATTAATCAGATTAGCCAGGTCAGCACCGGAGAAACCCGGTGTCCCTTTAGCGATCACAGACAGATCGACGGTTTCCCCCATCGGTACTTTACGGGAGTGAACCTGGAGGATCTTCAGCCGGCCCTTAACGTCGGGACGCGGTACCACCACCTGACGGTCGAAACGACCGGGGCGCAGCAGCGCCGGGTCGAGGACATCGGGACGGTTGGTCGCTGCGACCAGGATGACCCCTTCGTTCGACTCAAAACCATCCATCTCGACCAGCAACTGGTTGAGAGTCTGCTCGCGTTCATCGTGGCCACCACCGAGACCGGCACCACGATGCCGACCGACGGCATCGATCTCATCGATAAAAATGATACAGGGAGCATTCTTCTTGCCCTGCAAAAACAGGTCACGCACCCGGCTGGCACCGACACCGACGAACATCTCGACAAAATCAGAACCGGAGATGGTAAAGAAGGGGACCCCGGCTTCACCGGCCACAGAACGGGCCAGCAAGGTTTTACCGGTACCCGGCGAGCCGACCAGCAAGACCCCTTTGGGAATCTTGCCACCCAGTTTGGTGAATTTCTTCGGATCCTTCAGAAACTCAACAACTTCTTCCAGCTCCTGCTTGGCCTCGTCGACCCCGGCAACATCTTTGAAAGTCACTTGTCCCTGGGTATCGGTCAAAAGCTTGGCTTTACTCTTACCGAAGCTCATCGCCTTGCCGCCACCCGACTGCATCTGCCGCATGAAAAAGATCCACACGGCGATCAGCAACAGAATCGGCCCCCAGGAAATCAACAGGGTAAACCAGAACCCCTGGTCATCAACCGGCTTGGCTTCGATGATGATCCCCTTCTCCTTCAATTCCGGGATCAGTTCCATGTCTGGAGGAGCAATAGTTTGAAACTTGGCACCATCCTCATAAACACCGTTGATCTGGGTCCCCTGGATAGTGATATTGGTGACTTGACCGGAATCGATAGCAGTCAGAAACTCTGTATAGTTGATCTTTTTCTGTTCGCTCTCACGCTGAGTCATCATGTTGAAGAGCATAATCATCAACAACGAGATGACCAGCCACAGAGCTAGGTTTTTCTGAAATTGGCTCACAATACCCCCTATGGGTTACGAGATTGAATATCGACAGATTCATCTTAATAAGAATAAGGATAGAACTAGCAGAAAAAATTACCATAAAGAGGGCGAGCGAACAAGTGCTTTGTCGGCTTTTTAAGCCGAACAGACCAGCTCAAAACGGAGGATTTTAGATGTGTTGGCAACAGCTGGGGCATGACAAGAACGCCGCATACCGGCAACCCACAAAATAGTTTCTCCGGAAACCAGCAATGGCGTTCGCTGACGCTCCTCTAACTCAACCTTCACATCACCGAAAAGCCGCTTGAGCAGTTTGTGCCCTTCCATCCCCTGCGGCGCAAAACGATCTCCGGGCTGCCAGTTACGGACTCGTAGCGGAGTAGCGATTTCGTCCAGAGCAAACTCCGCCACTGTCAGCGCTTCCCCCTGCGGTTCATCTTCCAGCTTAACTCGAAGAGTTCGCCCGCAAGGCAGCTGCAAATCACCCGGAATCGGCACTTCCAGATCGTAGCTTGGCAGCCCTACGGCAGATTCTCTTCGCAACCAAAGCGTTTCATAGCGCCGCGCTACCCAGCAAGCAGGCAGATTGAGCTGAGTCTGGCTGCGCTCACTGCTCAGCAAATCATCAACAGCACGAAGGTGCACCGCCTCCAGGCGCTGCAGGTCGCCACGAATCCGCCGCAACGCCTCACGCAAAACCCGCCCTCGCAATGCCTCGGGTAACTCCAGCAACAGCGACCTGTCGAGCCGCAAACCATCAGTCTCAGCCACAATCAATCTGGGCAGGACAACCGCAACCTGCTGTTGCCAGTAAATCTCATCGGCTTGCAGTTGCCGACAAAGTTCGCTCAAGCGCCCATCATACCGCGGATTGATCTCGCGCATTTGTGGCAACAGTTGGTGTCGCAGCCGGTTGCGCAAATAAGCAGGATCAGAGTTGCTCAGATCCTCAACCCATTCGAGCTGCTGCTCTTGCGCATAATCCAGAATCTGTTCCCGGCTGCATTCAAGCAGTGGTCGCCACCAACGCCCATGCAGTGGCTGCATCGCCGACAAGCCTGTCACGCCACTGCCGCGCAACAAGCGTAGCATAAAGGTCTCAACCTGATCATCCCGATGATGGGCCAGCACAATCAATCGCGCTCCTACCCTACTCGCCTCTCGCTGCAGAAACTCGCGCCGCGCCTGACGACCGGCCATCTCCAGACTCAGCCTTTCAACTGCTGCTAACGCCGGCACATCACAAACTGCAATCAGGCAGGGGACTCCCAACTCATCACAGAGATGTCGGACAAAGTCAGCATCAGCAGAACTATCAGTACGAATTTGATGATCGAGGTGGGCAACATGCAATCGTAGCTTTAAGGGGCCGGCACAAGTATGCAGCAGATTCAGCAGGACCACGGAGTCGACACCGCCGGAAACGGCGACCAACAGCTTATCCCCGGCCCTAAGTTCAGCTGCCGTGATTTGATGTTCAAGGGAGGTTTGCATAACAACCTAGACTAGCGACAAGGCCGAACGTCCGCAACGAAAAAGAAAAGCCCCCACCCGATAAGAATTCATCTCACCAGATAAGGGCCACACTGTTCCGGGCTCCCCCCTCCCGAACCCCCAGATCATTACGAAACCTCACTACATTTAATGAGCAGACAAATAGCACATGAGGTCTGACAGATTTCTGGCAACAAGAGGAAAAGACAAAAAAAAGCGACCCACTTCTTATGAAATAGGTCGCTTAATTATATGGTGGCGGTGCAGAGATTCGAACTCCGGACAGGAGAAGGATTTGAACCTCCGACCTTCGGGTTATGAGCCCGACGAGCTACCAGACTGCTCCATCCCGCGACACGAGGCAGGAAAATAGTATTCTGCCGACAAAATGTCAAGCAAAAAAACGGCCCTGCCGCGACATAGTGCAACAGGGCCTCATCAACTATCCACAAGCTCCAGATTGCGCTATTGGCGCGAGATAAACCCCTTGATTTGCTCTTTTTTATCGATCAGCGTCAAAACCGATTTGGCATCTGCACCATCCTGGTACGGACCGATCTTGACCCGGTACCAGAGGCCCTTGGCACCCAGGTCTGCCTCGATAACGAAGGCCGGGTAACCTTTATTGCTCAGCTGTTTTTTAAAGGCTCCGGCATCGGCAGCGGCAGCAAAGGAGCCGACCTGCACGGCATAACGTCCCTTAGGGTCACTCTTCGGCATAAGCAAAGTTGCTTCTTCAACAACGCTGACCGGAGCGGACGGTTCCAACTTCGGCTGTGCTACGGCAGAAACTTGCTTCTTGACAATCGGCTTATCAGGCAAGTCGATCGGCGGCTGCACCGCCAGCTTCTTAGCAACCTCGGCCTGCGGTGGCAGGTTAATTCCACTGCCAAGCGGAACAGCCTCTTCTTTGGCCAGATTATCGTAAAAAGTCAGCTTGGTTTCTTCTGTTGCCTGCTCAGTAGACTCGGCGGTGGCTGCTTCATCCTTCTCAGCCGCAACCGGTGCTGCAGCGTCTGCAGCCGACTCAGCACTCGGGGTGACGAGAATCCGTTCCGCCACCTGCTGTTTTTGCACCAACTCCCGTTCTGCCCCTTGACGTCCGACAACCGCACCGAGGAAAAAACTAGCCAGTGAAACCGCCAGCACCAGAACCAAAAGGATCAGGGCCTGCTTCTTTTCCATCCGCCGCTGAGCACGTGTTTTCGTCGCTGTGTTCATGGTTCCCCCTTACATCTGTTCCGGGGCCGAAACGCCGAGCAGGTGCAGAGCGTTGGCCAACACAATCCGGACACAGTTGACAAGATACAAACGAGCCTGAGTGGTGGCCAGGTCATCGACCAGCACCCGCTGCCGATTATAGTAGCTATGGAACTGGGCCGCCAGGTCCTGCAGATAAAAAACCACCCGGTGCGGTTCATAATGCTGCGCCGCGCCGACGATCATCTCCTGGAAACGGGCCAATTGCTTGGCCAGCGCCAGCTCTTCTTCGAGCTCCAGTTTGATCAGATCAACCGCTCCGGTCTGCGGCTGTGCGACGCCGGACTCAGCAGCGTTGCGATTAATGCTGCAGACCCGCGCATGGGCATACTGGACATAATAAACCGGGTTATCGGTACTCTGCTGCTTGGCCAGCTCCAGGTCAAAATCGAGCTGACTGTCACACCGTCGGATCAAAAAGAAGAAGCGGCAAGCATCGCTGCCGACTTCGTCGATCACTTCACGCAGGGTGATAAAGTTCCCCGAGCGCTTGCCCATGATAAAGGGCTGTCCGTCACGCAACAGGTTGACCATCTGGATCAACAGCACTTCGAGATCTTCCGGCGGATGGCCAAGACCGGCGAGCATCGCCTTCATCCGCGGGATGTAGCCGTGATGGTCAGCCCCCCAGACATCGATGACCCGGTCGAAGCCGCGCTCGAACTTTTCCATGTGGTAGGCAACATCGGAGGCGAAATAGGTGTAGCTGCCGTCCGACTTGATCAGCACCCGGTCCTTGTCGTCACCATAGTCGGTGGTCCGCAACCAGAGAGCCTCATCCTGCTCGAAGGATAGGCCCTTTGCTTTCAGCTTGCCCAACTCATTATCGACCATGTTGCGATCGTAAAGGCTCTGTTCGCTGTACCAGTTGTCAAACTCAATACCGAAGGCCTTGAGGTCCTCGTCGATCCAGCCAAGCACCTGCTCCACCCCGAAGCGGGCGCAGATTTCGATCGCCTCGGCATCAGCCAGATCTCTCAGCTCACCCTTTTCAGCCTGCAGTTTGGCGGCCAGTTCGCGGACGTATTCTGCCTGGTAGCCATCCTCGGGAAACTCTATCGTGTCCCCCTGCAACTCGCGCAGCCGCAGCAGAATCGACAGACCGAGAGTCTTGACCTGATTGCCGGCATCGTTGACATAGTATTCGCGTTGAACTTCGAACCCGGCCGCCTGCAGCACCGCGGCCACGGCATCACCAACCACCGCACCACGACCGTGGCCGATATGCAAGGGACCAGTCGGGTTGGCGCTGACAAATTCCACCTGAATTTTGGTTCCGGCGCCGATCTGGCTGCGCCCGTATTGAGCGCCCTCTTTCATTACCTGGTCGAGCACTCCGTACCAGCAGCCCGGCGCAAGCCGAAAGTTGATAAAGCCGGGCCCGGCAATCTCGATTTTATCGCAGAGCGGATTGTTTTGCAGCGCTGCCACCAACGCCTCGGCGATCTGTCGGGGGGCCTTGCGCTCCGCTTTGGCCATAGTCATGGCCAGATTACTGGCAAAATCGCCATGCTCAGGGTTCTTCGGCACCTCAAGCTGAATCTCTAGCGGCATTTCTCCTGAACTGAGACTGCCAGCATCATAACATTGCTGCAGGGCGTCTTTAATCGCCTCTCTTAACTGCTCTTTCATTCTTCAAACGGCCTTTTCTATTCGTCCTTGGGCGGGAGATGGTAAATCAACTCCCCTTCGCGCACCATGCCCAGCTTCTTGCGGGCCAGCTGCTCCCAGTAATCTTTATCATGCTGTAAGCGATCAATCTCTTCGCGCAGCTGCTGCTGTTGCTGTTGCAGCGCTGAAAGTTCTGCCTCTAACTGTTCCTTCTGCCGCTCGGCTTTCACAATCCGTACGACCCCGCGCTCACCAAAAACGGCATAACCGAGCATCATCAGGATAATCACCACCAGCCAGATGGTCACCAAATTCTTATTGCCGGCTACCGCCGGCTCACGGGCAGGGGCCAAGCAAACCTCCACGAACTCAATGTGCTGACAAAAAAACTGGCGGGAACTCCCGCCTGCCCGTTCATTCTCTAACGGTCGATGTTCCGCGGGCAAGCTTCGCATGCCGACAGTAAGGCGTCAACTCATCTTTTCCTGGTTCAGAAACCACCCAGGCTGCCGCTGACACCGCCGACCGGGCCGATCCCCTTCATGGTGAAGCTCAGCAGCACCGAACGATCGGTTTCGTTCTCACGGAAGGTCAGCAGAGCACTCCAGCACTGCTGGCGATATTCGACACCCAGCACATCTTCCAGCTGCTCACTCTCCTTGAAATCGTAACGTTTTTCATAACTGAGATAGACCGGCTTGAGAAATGCGACACCCAGCTTCAGCGAACCGTATTCGAGCTCTGCGTCGCGGTCGCGACGGTAGTTGACACTGAGAGAATTTTCGCGCTGGTCATGCACATCGGCCTCGACGGCAACCTTGCTCCATTCTCCCTGGTCGACATCGAAACTGCTGTCGACGCGCAGCTTTGCCCAGTCGGTCGGCAGCAGGGTCAACTGACCACGGATCGCCGAGAAAGGTTGCTCCTCCGCCTCTTCACGCAGATCGTAGCTTTGCGAGAGCCGCAGATAAACCAGCTCCCGATAGGTCGGCATCCCTTCATCCTGATCGAAACGGGCGGTAAACCGCTGCACCAGCGCATATTCGATCCGGTTCGCCTCGGCGATCCGGTCGTTACTGTCAAAATAGGGCAGGTGGCTCTGATCAATTTCCGGCGTATACAAATAGGTCACTTCCGGCTCGATGCTGTGACGCAACTTGTCGATTGCACCGATCGGCTGCTCATAAACCCGTTGCAGCTTGGTGGTCACCTTGGTCGAAAACTCGACAATCCCTTCCTGTACGCTAGCGGAATCATCACTCAGCCCCCAGTAATAACGATCACGGTAGGCAACCGTCGGTGTGACATCGATCGCATCAAACAACTGCAGGCTGGCCGACAAGCCCGGCCGCAGCATTAAGCGCTCGCCGCGCAGCCCCTCATCGCGCCAGTAGTTCGTGTATTCGGATTCCAGCTCATAGTAGAAAACCGACTTACCGATCCGCTGCCGGGTCGCGTCAAAGTTGATGCGCGGCAACAGCTGCAGCGTGGTCGGGTCATCCAGTTCCAGATCCTTGGTGTACTTGAATTGGCCGACCAGGTTGTACTTGCCCCAGTTTTTGCTCAATGAGAAAATCGACTGGACCTTGTCTTTATTGTAGTCTTCGGCAACTTCACCGAAATCCTCGAAATAATCATCATCATCAACATAGAGGGCATCGGCAACCATTCGCACTCCGCCCGGCAACTCGCCGTCATGTTGCCATTCCAGAGCATAACGCTCTTCACCGACCTCAACCCCGTCGACCTCATCGACATCGATATGGTAGACCCGCGCTTCACCGGCGTTGTCTTTGCCGAAGATGTACCGGTATTCGAGACCTTTACCCAATCCCATTTCGCTCAGGTAGTCGAAGAAGATGGTGGCATCCTGATTAACGCCGAGCACCTGGTAATAGGCACCGTTAAACTGAAAGCCGCGCCGTTCCGAATAGCCGAGTCGCGGGGTTAATAAACCGGATTCCCGTTCGGTTTTAACCGGATAGAGGATATAGGGAACGTAAAAGGAGGGAACATCTTTCAGATAAAAGACCGCGTTCTTGGCCTTGGCATAGCCTTCCAGGGTCACGTCCAGTTGCTCGGCACCGAACTTCCAGGACGGAACCTCGCCATCACAGGTAGTAAAGGTCCCATCGACAATCCGGTACTCGAACTCGCCCCGCCGCTCAATCTGCTTACCGCGGACATGCAGGTTCTGCTCACGTAGAAAAACCTGTCCATCTTCGACAACACCGGTGCCTTTCTCCAAATTATATTGCACCCTGCTGCCCGACATCTGCTCATCGGGGGAGGTCAGCTCGACATCCCCTTCCGCCTCGATCTCCCCGCTGGCCTGATTCCACCAGAGAATCCGGCTGCGGACCTCCATTTCCCCCTGGGTCAGCTGGACATTGCCGCTGGCCCGGTAACGGCCGCTGGCTTTGTCGTAATTCAGCTCGTCGGCCTCCAGGTTAACCGGCACACCAGTCTCTCCAACCTGGCTCCAGTCCGCCGCAGAAGCAACAAATGGCCAACAAATAAGGACGAAGATGGTAAGCAGGCGCAACAGCATCAGTAAATAAGAATCCGCAGTAAATCAGTCTGAAATCGATAAAAGTTCAGTCGCAGGCAAAAGCATTTCACGGACAGCGGCCACCAAAAAGAGGGAACCGGCCACCAACAGGACCTGTCCACGCTGCCGATAATGCTGCGCGGCCGATACTGCCGCCTGTGGATCAGCATACTCGGCGGCCAGAATACCCGACTTTGTCGCCAGTTGCACCAGTTTTTCCGGGTCGATCGACTCATCGACCGGCGGCCGAACCGCATAGAGCCGCGCAACAAAAGGCAGTAGCGGGCGCAACAACTCGGCAGCCTGCTTGTCTGCCTTCAAGCCAACCACCAGGTGCAGCCGTCGAAGGTCGTGTTGTTCCAAATAAGCGGCCAGGACCTCTGCCCCGGCCGCATTATGCGCACCATCGAGCAGCACCCTCCCTGGCAACCACTCCAAGCGCCCTGGCCAGCGGGTCTGTTCGATCCCCTGACGCATAGCAGCGTCGGAAATGGCGATACCGCTTCGCCGTAGCCAGGCGACGGCAGCCAACGCCAGCGCCAGATTCTGATGTTGATGGCGACCGACCAGCTTCGGCTGAAGATCGGTCAATAGAGTAGCAAAACCACGAAAAGAGAATCCATCAACAGTGGAATCCCAGGCGTAATCACTTTCCGCCAGAAACAATGCCGACTGCAACTCCGCAGCCCGCTGCCTTAACACCTGCTCAGCAGCTGCCTGTTGTCTGCTGCTGATTACCGCGACACCCGGCTTGAAGATTCCGGCCTTCTCCGCTGCAACTTCGGCCAGCGTCTCCCCCAGATAGGCCGTGTGATCGAGTGCGATCGGCGTGACTAGGCAGAGTTCCGGCTCGACAGCGTTGGTAGCATCGAGGCGACCGCCGAGGCCGGTTTCTAGGATCGCCCATTCGGCACCGCGGCGCTGAAAATAGAGCAGAGCCAGGGCAGTTGTGAACTCAAAAAAGGTCGTCCGCAACTCTTCCGCATATGGACGTATCTCCTCGGTCAGCTTGACCACATCGACTTCACCGATCTGCTCGGTGTCGAGCCGAACCCTTTCGGTAAAACTGTGTAGATGCGGCGACGTGTAGAGACCGGCCTTGATCCCGGCTGACTTGAAAACATTCGCCAGCGCGGCCGCTGTCGACCCCTTGCCGTTGGTCCCGGCAATATGAATAATCCGCAGTTTGCGCTGCGGATTATCGAGTCGTTCCAGGAGCCGCTGGATATTCTCCAGCCCCAGTTTGATGCCGAACAGCTGCAGCGAGTAGAGGTAATCGAGACTCGCCTGGTAGCTATTACCCATCAATTATTTTTTTGCGAAGATACGTAAGGCCTGCGACAGGCGCTGTTTCATCTCTTGCCGCGGGACGATCATATCGACCATGCCGTGCTCAAGCAGGTATTCGGAGCGCTGGAAGCCTTCCGGCAGGGTCTGACGGATGGTCTGCTCAATAACCCGTGGCCCGGCAAAACCGATCAGCGCCCGTGGCTCAGCAATATTCAGATCGCCGAGCATGGCGAAACTGGCAGTCACACCACCGGTGGTCGGGTCGGTCAGCACCGAAATAAAGGGGATCCCGGCCGCTTTCAGCTTGGCCAGCGCGGCACTGCTTTTAGCCATCTGCATCAGCGACAGGATACTTTCCTGCATCCGCGCACCACCGGAAGAAGAGAAGACCAGAACCGGGGCATTGGTTTCCAAGCCCTTTTCGATCGCCCGGGTAATTTTTTCGCCGACCACCGAGCCCATACTGCCACCCATGAAACCGAAATCAAAGACCGCAACCACAACCGGCAAGCCATCCAGGTCGCCCGTACCGCAGATAACGGCATCACCATCACCGGACTTTTTAATCGAGGCCTTGATGCGGTCCTTGTATTTCTTCGAATCCTTGAAATCGAGGAAATCGACGGAATTCATCTTCGCGTCCATTTCGACGAATGTTCCCTCGTCGATCACCAGATCGAGCCGCTCACGGGCTCCGATCCGGAAATGGTAATCGCACTTGGGACAAACATTCAGATTCCGCTCGATCTCCTTGGCGTAGATAATTTCCTGACAGTTCTTACATTTAATCCAGACCCCTTCCGGCATCTGCACATTCTTTTTTTCCACCGAAGCGGTCAATGATTTTTTCGATCGAAACCAGCCCATGAAGTATCCTTTTGATTTAACAGTCTTGATCAGCGCTGCCGAAATAATCGGTCAGCGTGCGTCAGATCAGCTGGTCTATTTAACCAGCCCCTGTTTCAACTCAGCGATAAAGCGCCCAACGCGCGGCAACAGCTCATCGCTTTGCGCATTTTCAGCTATGATTTTAACCAAGGCACTGCCAACCACAACCCCGTCGGCAAATTCTCCGACCGCCCGGGCGTCTTCGACCGTGGCGATGCCGAAGCCGACCCCGACCGGAGCCTTGGTCATCCCTTTGATGTCCTCAACCGCGGCACGGATATCACCCGGTGTGATTTTCTGCGCCCCGGTGACCCCAGTCATCGAGACATAGTACAGATAGCCCTCGGCTGCGGCCGCCAACTTCTGCATCCGCTCAGGAGGAGTCGTTGGTGCCAACAGCGTGATCAGGGCAATCCCCGCCGCCCGCATCACGGAACTGATCTCCCCCGCCTCTTCCGGCGGCAGATCGACCAGCAGCAGGCCATCAACTCCGGCCGCAGCCGCGTCTGCAGCAAACCGCTCGCCACCGTACCGGAAGATCGGGTTGTAATAGCCCATCAATACCAGCGGCACCTGACAATCGGTACGCACTTCAGCAACCAGCTGCAAGACCTTTTCGACCGTCGCGCCAGCAGCCAACGCCCGCTCCGATGCGGCCTGAATGGTCGGTCCATCCGCCATAGGATCGGAGAAGGGTACGCCCAGCTCGATCAGATCGGCACCGTTATCCGCCAGGGTGCGAATCAATTTTGCCGTGGTGGCAATATCCGGATCTCCGGCGGTCAGAAACGGAATCAAAGCAGTTTCCTGCCTCTGCTTCAAGGCCGCGAATGTCGTATCAATACGTGTCATTTTTGGTTATTTCATTTCACTCAAGTACGTCTGACTGGCCTGACCATTTAAAGTCCCCAGACCAAAAAAAGCAGTTTAGTCGTTCAGGCAAGCTGTTTCAATCCTTTTCTCCCGCAGGTCCTCCGCAAGAGCAGGACCAGCTGCGCTAAACATCTTTCGTTTAATCTGTTTTAGCGGCTGGCTTGTCGCCCGGTTTTTTCCCCGGCCGTCTCCGCGGACGCCGGCGGCGGCGCTGCTGCCCTTCACCGGCAGGTTTTTTCTCTGGGGGCTTTTTCCGCTTCGGGATGGCGCGCTTGTAATTGAAACAGAAGTCTTCATCGAGGGGCATCTCGCTGGGGATGCGCTTGCCGAGATAATCTTCGATTTCATCCAGCACGTAAACGGTCTCTTCGTCGGCAAAACTGATCGCCCGACCCATCGCCCCGGCCCGGGCCGTCCTACCGATCCGATGCACGTAATCCTCACGGTCCTGCGGCAGATCATAATTGATAACGTGGGTCACGTTGTCGACATGAATCCCCCGTGAAGCGACATCGGTGGCGACCAGGTGGGTCAAACTGCCGAGCTTGAATTGATCGAGAATCCGCATCCTCTTTTTCTGCGGAATATCGCCGGAGAGCACGGCGCTGGGAATCTCATTGACATTGAGCAGACCACTCAGCCGCTCCGCCTCAACCTTGGTATTGACGAACAGCATGACCCGCTCCACCCCGGTTTCCTGTTTCAGCAAACCGAGCAGCAGGGCAAACTTTTCCTTCCGCGAGACATGATAGAGAGTCTGCTCGATATTATCTGCCGTCACCTTCTCCGGCTCAATCCGCACTCGTTCCGCCAGATCCATGAACTCGTAAGCCAGCTCCATCACCTGAGGCGAAAGGGTTGCGGAAAAGAGCATGGTTTGCCGCTGGTCGAAGGGGGGGAGCTTGCGCAAGATATAGCGCAGATCCTTGATGAAGCCCATGTCGAACATCCGGTCGGCCTCATCGATGACCAGCGCTTCGACCCGATTCATCGAGAAAACCCGCTGTTTATAATAATCGATCAGCCGCCCCGGGGTGGCAACAATGATATCGACACCGTCGCGTAATGCCTGACGCTGCTTTTCGTAATCGACACCACCGAAAATCGGTTGAACCTTGATCCCGGTATGCTTGCCGAGCATTTCCGCATCGGCACAGATCTGCACCACCAGTTCACGGGTCGGTGCCATCACCAGCGCGCGAGGATTGTTGCTGGTCGACTTTTCACTGCTGAGCAGCTTGCAGAACAGCGAAATCAAAAAAGCGGCCGTTTTGCCGGTTCCGGTCTGCGCCTGGGCAGCAACATCCTTCCCCTGCAGCGCCAGCGGAATCGACTCCTCTTGCACCGGAGTCAGAGATTCGAAGTTTGCATCAATAATCCCCTGCTGGACAACCTCAGGCAGGTTCAGTTCGGTAAATTTCATAATATCCTTAGTCTTGGGTTGACCCGATTTCAATCCGGATCGGCAAGGTGAATCAAAAATGCTCAGATGCAAGGCGTCCGCGAAGCCTGAGAGTGAGGCGTAGCTGGAAGCTACGTCGCAACGAAACGGCTTCGCAGCAGCACCGCAAATGAGCGGTTTTCATTCGCCGCTAAAATTCAACGCCCAGTGCGTCGGCGACAGTGTGAATATCCTTATCGCCGCGACCGGACAAACAGACCAGCAGCACCTGCTCTCTCGGCAGGGTCGGGGCCAGCTTCATAACCTGCGCAATCGCATGGGCCGATTCCAGCGCCGGGATAATTCCTTCGACACGGGTCAGCTTCTGGAAAGCTTCAAGCGCTTCGTCATCAGTAATCGAGACATACTCGGCCCGGCCGATATCCTGCAGATGGGCGTGCTCTGGGCCAACCCCGGGGTAATCGAGCCCGGCCGAAATCGAATGGGCATGATTGATCTGGCCGTCCTCATCCTGCAGCAGATAGGTTTTATTGCCGTGCAATACCCCCGGCGCACCGGCGGAAATCGAAGCCGCGTGCTTGTCGGTATCAACCCCCAGCCCGGCCGCTTCGACGCCGATCAAGCGGACCGATTGGTCTTTGATAAAGGGATAGAAGGTGCCCATGGCATTGGAGCCGCCACCGATACAGGCGATCGCCACGTCGGGCAGCTTCCCTTCCGCTTCCTGCAGCTGCTGCTTGGCTTCTTCGCCGATCACCGACTGAAAATCACGCACCAGCTGCGGATAGGGATGCGGCCCGGCGACCGTTCCGATGACATAAAAGGTATCACGGACATGGGTCACCCAGTGGCGCAGGGCATCGTTCATCGCATCCTTGAGGGTGGCGGTCCCGCTGACCACTTCGTGAACCTTGGCACCGAGCAGCTTCATGCGGAAGACGTTGAGCGCCTGACGGCGGATATCTTCCTTGCCCATGAAGATTTCACATTCCATACCGAACAGCGCGGCAACGGTGGCGGTGGCGACACCATGCTGGCCGGCCCCGGTCTCGGCAATCACCTTCTTTTTGCCCATCCGCCGGGCCAGCAGAATCTGCCCCACCGTGTTGTTGACCTTGTGCGCTCCGGTATGGTTGAGGTCTTCCCGTTTCAGATAGATCTTAGCCCCGCCCAGCTCTTCACTCAAACGTTGCGCGTAATAGAGCGGACTCGGCCGACCGACATAATTCTTCAGGTAGTATTCAAACTCTTTCCGGAAACTGGGGTCCTGACTGGCCTGCTTATATGCCTCTTCCAGTTCCAGCAGTGCCGGCATCAAAGTTTCGGCAACATAACGGCCGCCATATATGCCAAAATGACCCCGCTCATCGGGATACTGATAACTCATGCGTTCCTCACTCGGCAGATAAATTCCGCCACTTTCTGATGGTCCTTCTTTCCCGGACCAGACTCTACGCCACTGGAGACATCGACCGCGTAGGGATTGACCTGCCGTACCGCATCAATGACATTTTCCGGGTTCAAACCTCCCGCCAGAATCAGCGGTCGCTTGCCGGTCAAGCGTTTGGCCAGTTGCCAGTCGAACTGCTTGCCGGTCCCACCGTAGGCTTCATCGCAAAAGGCATCCAGCAACAAAGCCGACACCTGGTATTGAGCAGCCCCTGCCAGCGACTCCGCATCCTTCACCCGCAACGCCTTGATAACCCGCAGCGGCTCGATCAGGCAATCCTCAGGCCGCTCGTCTCCATGCAACTGTACCACGTCGAGCCGCGCGGCAGCCATGGTCCGGCGGATGCGCGGAATCGGCTCGTTGACAAACAGGCCGACGGTGGTCACGAAGGGGGGCAGCGCGGCGATAATCTTCTGCACCTCATGCGGCGCCACATGGCGCGGGCTTTTGGCATAAAAGACGAAGCCGAGAGCATCGGCTCCGGCTTCGACGGCTTGCAGCGCATCTTCGACATTGGTGATGCCGCAGATTTTGATCCTTGTCTTGGTCAAACCGGCTCCTTACATATCGACTTTCGGCAAGGCAGCCAGCGATTCCTGAATCGCCTCGCTCGGGTACTCGTAGTTCTCCAGGCTGCCGGAGAAGAACGCATCATAGGACGCCATGTCGACATGACCGTGGCCGGAGAGATTAAATAGGATCGTCTTCTCTTTCCCCTCTTCCTTGGCCTGTAGCGCCTCGTCAAATGCCGCGCGGATTGCGTGGGAAGACTCAGGTGCCGGGATGATCCCTTCGGCGCGGGCAAACTGTACCGCCGCTTCAAAACACTCGATCTGTCCGACCGCCTTGGCTTCGATAATACCCGCATCCAGCAGTTGTGAAACCAGCGGCGCAGCACCGTGGTAACGCAGTCCACCGGCATGGATACCCGGCGGCATGAAATCATGGCCCAGGGTGTACATCTTGGAGATTGGCGCCATCTTGGCCTGATCACCGTAATCGAACTCGTATACCCCTTTGGTCAGGGTCGGGCAGGAAATCGGCTCAGCCGCCAGAATCCGCACATCCTTGCCGTTCGCCTTGTCGGAAACAAACGGGAAACCAAGACCGGCGAAATTGGAACCGCCACCGTGGCAACCGATCACCACATCCGGGTAATCTCCAACCATCGCCATCTGCTCTTTTGCTTCCAGACCGATCACTGACTGGTGAAGGCAGACGTGATTCAGCACGCTGCCGAGGCAGTAGCGGGTGTCCTCATGGGTCGCGGCGTCTTCAACCGCTTCACTGATGGCGATACCGAGGGAACCATTACTGTTGGGATCAGCCTCCAGAACTGCCCGGCCCGCATTGGTCTGATTCGATGGTGACGGCAGGACGTTGGCGCCCCAAAGCTGCATCATGCTCTTGCGGTACGGCTTCTGCTGAAAAGAGACCTTGACCATATATACGGTACATTCAAGGCCGAACATCTGGCAGGCCAGGGCGATCGACGATCCCCACTGCCCGGCGCCGGTCTCGCTGGCGATCCGCTTGGTTCCGGCCAGCATATTATAGTAGGCCTGCGGAATCGCCGTATTCGGCTTGTGGCTACCGGCCGGGGAGACCCCTTCGTACTTGTAGTAAATCTTCGCCGGAGTCCCTAATGCCTTCTCCAAACGATGGGCCCGAAACATCGGCGACGGGCGCCACTGGGCGAGAATCTGGCGAACCTCATCCGGGATATCGATCCAGCGCTCGGTGGACACCTCTTGCTCGATCAAACCCATCGGAAAGAGCGGCAGCAGATCGTCCGGAGTCACTGGCTGCAGGGTCCCGGGATGGATAACCGGAGCCATTGCTCCCGGCATATCAGGGATAATATTGTACCACTGCTTTGGGATCCGATCTTCTGGCAAAATAATTTTCGTCGTTTGCATTCAAAACTCCTGCAGTTTAATTCTAGAGGGCAATTAACTCATGAAATTTTGCTTCTATATCATCTTCGCGCATCAAACTTTCACCGACCAGAAAAGCACCCGCTCCGGCAGCCTGCAAACGCTCGATATCGGCCCGGCTATTGATACCGCTCTCGGCTATGGCCAGCTGCTGCTTTGGAATCCGGTTCGCCAGCTGCTCAGTAATCCCCAGGTCGGTGACAAAGGTCTTCAGGTTGCGGTTATTGATACCGATCAGATCAACCGGCAACTGCAGCGCCCGCTCCAACTCTTGTGCATCATGGACCTCCAGCAGGGTATCGAGCTGCAGGCTGCTGGCCAGTTCGGCTAACTCCTGCAACGTGTCATCATTCAGCGCCGCAGCAATCAACAGGATCGCATCAGCCCCGGCCACCCGCGCCTCAACGACCTGATAGGGATCGATGATGAAATCCTTGCGCAGCAGCGGCAAAGAGACCTGCTCTCTGATATCCCAGAGGTAGCGCAGATGGCCGAAAAAATATTGTTCATCTGTTAACACCGACAGACAGGTGGCACCAGCCTTTTCGTAAGTTTCGGCGATTGCAACCGGATCGAAATCAGCACGGATGATCCCCTTTGACGGCGAACCCTTTTTCACCTCGGCAATAATCGTTGTGCCCCCCGACTCAGCCATAGCCCGCAACGCACGGGCAAAGCCGCGCGGCTGATCTTCAATATCGCTGACCCGGCGCTCCAGCGCGGCAAAAGGTTCACGCAGTTTAGCGGCAGCAACTTCTTCAACTTTGGTTTGCAGGATCTTATCAAGAATCATAGGTTGGTCATCCGCACCAGTGCATCCAGAGTGTCTTGCGCCTTGCCGTTATCGAGGACGGCCTGCAGCATCTCGATCCCCTCATCGACACCGGTTGCCAGTCCTGCAGCAACCAGTGCATAGGCCCCGTTCAAAACCACGATATTCCGCTTTGGGCCTTTTCCGCCCGCCAGGATCGACTTGACGATCGCGGCGTTCTGCTCGGCATCGCCACCCTGTAACTCATCAAGACGACAGGTCGCAATTCCGAACTGTTGCGGTTCGATCGTCTGCACCTCTACGGCACCGCCGCTGATCGCAGCCACCAGGGTCGGGCCGGTCAAAGTGATCTCATCCATCCCGTCACTGCCATGGACAACAAAACCACGCCGGCAACCGAGGCTGAGCAGAACCTTGGCCAACGGCTCAACCAGATCCTCCTTGAAGACCCCGAGCACTTGCCGATCAGCCCCGGCCGGATTGGTCAACGGCCCAAGAATATTGAAGATGGTCCGGATGCCGATTTCACGGCGTGGACCGATGGCATGCTTCATCGCTCCGTGCAGGGCCGGAGCAAACAGGAAACCGACGCCGATTTCATCGACACAGCGGCCGACAGTTTCCGGCGACACACCAAGGTTGACACCCAGTTTTTCTAAAACATCGGCACTGCCGCAAGCAGAAGAAATGCTGCGATTGCCATGCTTGGCCACCTTGGCACCGCAGGCGGCAACGGCAATCGCCACGGTCGTCGAAATATTAAAACTCTTGGTCCCGCTGCCGCCAGTGCCACAGGTGTCGAGAATGGTCTCGCGATCGACGTTGATTTCATCCCGATCGAGGTCGACCACCCCGCCCACCTTGATCGGCGTCGCATGAGCGCGCATCACCTTGGCGGCGCCAACGATTTCCGGCAGGGTTTCGCCCTTCATGCGTAACGCGGTAATGAAAGAGCCGACCTGGGCCGGAGTCGCTTCACCGCCCATGATTTGGTTCATCACCTCGATCATTTCCGGCTCGCTCAAATCCTGCCGTTCAACCAGCTTGGCAATGGCATCCTTGATCATCACAGTCTCCATATCAGCTCAGTTCAAGATAATTTCGCAACAGCTGCATTCCCTCGGTGGTGAGGATCGATTCGGGGTGGAATTGCATCCCCCAGATCGGCAACTCTTTATGCTGCAAGCCCATGATCTCCCGCTCTTCAGTCCAGGCAGTCACCTGCAGGCAGTCGGGAAAAGTCTCTCGCTTGGCGATCAGCGAATGATAGCGGGTTGCCGTAAAAGGGCTGGGAATATCTTTAAAGATGCCGCTGCTGTCGTGCAGGATCGGACTGGTCTTACCATGCATCAAACGATCGGCGCGGACCACGTCGCCACCGAACGCTTCGGTGATCGCCTGATGTCCAAGGCAGATGCCGAGAATCGGGATCTGACCGGCGAAACGCTTGATCGCCTCGACCGAAATCCCTGCCTCTTTCGGTGTGCAGGGGCCGGGGGAAATCACCAGGCGGCGCGGCGCCAGCTTCCCGATATCGTCGAGGGTCAGCTTATCGTTGCGGATAACCTCCACCGCTTCACCCAATTCAAGAAAGTACTGCACCAGGTTGTAGGTAAAGGAATCGTAGTTGTCGATCATCAATAGCATAACTAGACAAGCCCCCTGTTGGCCATCTCGATGGCGCGCTTGACGCCGCGGGCTTTATTCAAGGTTTCCTGATATTCCATCTCCGGATCGCTGTCGGCGACAATGCCGGCCCCGGCCTGCAGGTAAAGCTTGTCTTTTTCGATCTGCAGGGTGCGGATGGCGATGGCCAGATCCATGTTGCCACTGAAGGAGAAATATCCGACTGCGCCACCGTAGACCTCGCGGCGACTCGGTTCCAGCTCATCAATGATCTCCATCGCTCGGATCTTCGGTGAACCGGAAAGGGTCCCGGCCGGAAATGCCGCGCGAAAAACATCAAAGGCATCGAGTCCTTTGCGTAACTGGCCACGGACATTGGAGACGATATGCATAACGTGCGAGTAGCGCTCCACCACCATTAACTCGGTGACCTCGACGGTCCCACCAATTGCCACCCGTCCTACATCGTTGCGGCCCAAATCCACCAACATAATATGCTCGGCCCGCTCCTTGGGATCAGCCAGCATCCTCTGCTCAAAAGCGAGATCCTCTTCAGGAGTTTTACCACGTGGCAAGGTTCCGGCGATCGGCCGCACATCCACCTGTCCACCCTCCTTACGGACCAACACCTCAGGTGAAGCGCCGACCACCAGCGACTCATCAAAGCGGAGAAAAAACATATAGGGTGATGGATTGATGGTCCGCAACGCCCGGTAAATATCGAAGGGATCGCTCTGCAGTTCGCCGGTAAAACGCTGCGCCAGCACCACCTGGAAAATATCGCCGGCACGGATATATTCTTTACAGCGCTCGACCGCCGCCTTGAAATCTTGTTTGGCATAATTCGGTTGCAGCTCCTGCTTGCCGTCGCCGCCCTTCGGCAGATCGACGACCTGCAGGGGTTGGCGCAATTGCGCGATCATCTGTTCAATCTGCTGCTGCGCGTCAATATAGGCGGCCCTTGGATCCTCACCGCTTTGCAGATGAACGTTGCAGACCACTTTGACCTTCTGCCGCATATTGTCAAAGATCAACAACCGTTCGGTGAGCATGAAACAGGCATCCCAGCTGTCGATCTGCCGCGGATTGCTGTCGGGCAATTCCTCAACAAAACGGACCATGTCGTAGCCGAGGTAACCGACCGCCCCACCGAAGAAACGGGGCAGCCCTGCAACTTCGACCGGCTGAAACTCCGCCATCAGTTCGCGTAACTTATTTAACGGGTCGGCACAATGCCCGCTGTCGACAGTGACACCGTCTGCGAGGACTTCGAAATAATCGTCACGGCTGCGAAACACCCGAGCCGGGCCACTGCCGAGAAAAGAATACCGGGCCCACTTCTCGCCCCCCTCGATCGATTCGAGCAAGAAGGACGTACGGCCATTATCTATTTTGCGAAAGGCGGATACTGGGGTTTCCATGTCGGCGAGTATCTCCCGGTAGACAGGCACCAGGTTGCCTTGACCGGCCAATTCACAGAAATCGTTTTCGGATGGAAAATACATGTTTAAATAACTCGATAAATTAACTGTGCAAAAATAGAGATTTCTACCACTAGAATCGGCCAGAAGTCAATAAAATAGCCCCTTTTCTCCCCCCTCGACCTCGAGCCGTGATTAACAATGCGGTGATTCGATAGACCAGTAGAACGACCGAGCCCGTCGCCACACAAACGATGACATTCCCAAAATAAAGCCTCAAAGCCTTGATACAGCAATTTTTCAAACAAAAAAACAAAGCCCGGGCCAGTCTTCAGAGCAATAAAACAGTCTTTAATATCAGACGATGGAATCAAACAGGCCTAATCAACAAGGGACTAAATTGCGCATTCTCACTTAACTCAATTTATCACATACCCCATTTTTGCAGCTTAATCAGGAGAATTATCTATTGGCAGCACAGCCCGAACAGAAACAAAATATTATTTTTATAAACGCCGTTATATTGATATTTATTAGAAGACCAGAATTGTAATTATTATTTATTTTCGGATACTTAACTGTCGTCATTAAAACAAGCAGAAATCCGGAGCATGGGTATTGAAAAACCGAAAATAAAAAACCATATTGACAACTATATAACAGCGTATTATCGTTTCTTCGACCAAGAACAAAAAATGCATTAGAAGTTGCTAAAGTGAATAGCCGGTTTAAAATTTAACCCAGCCCACAAGAGGGACCTACTTAAATGCCGACCAGGGAAAAAGACACTTACTGCATCAGGTCAGTGGAAAATGCCCTGCTCCTCCTGGAAGCACTGGCGGACGAAGACGCCAAGTGCAGTCTTTCCCAGCTCAGTTCAAAACTGGGGATGACCAAGGCAAGCCTTTTCCGCTTGATGGCTACCTTTGAAAGCCATGGCTACGTAGAACGCGGACCAGGCTCCAGCGACTACAAGCTGGGCCTTGCGGCTTTTGAAGTCGGCCAGAAGCTCCTCTCGCGCATGACCCTTCTCCACAAAGCCCGTCCGGTCATGGGGCAACTGGTTCGCCAATGCAACGAAACCGTTTATCTCGTTGTGCAACGTGACGACGATGCCTTGTTCATGGAAATGGCGGATAACGACCAGAAGGTCAAAGTCGTCCCCCTCAACGGTCGTCGCTTTCCCTTAAACAGTTGCGCAGCAGGCAAAATCCTGCTCGCCCTTGACGAAGACACCAACAAAGAGCGGATCAAACAGCAGCCACAGCTGGCGGAAGAACTTATAACCTGCCGCGAACTGGGCTTCAGCCTGGATAAGGACGGCATTGGTGAAGGCAGCACCTGTGTTGCTGTCCCACTCTTCAACGGCGAAAACAAACCCTGCGGCAGCCTCGCCATAGTTGGGCCGAGCTTTCGCATGGACGAAGAGCGGATCAAAAAGCAGCTGCTTCCAGCGCTCAAAGCGGCAGGAGAAATGACTTCGGCCAGACTGGGACACATCGGCTTCGGCCTCAAAAGAAAAGAGCCGCAGCCAGCAACCAACTGAACCCGGAAACAGTCAATAGTAAAAAAATAACAGGGTTATATTTTTACTATTGACTGTTATTGCTAATGGAATTATCTTCGGCGGGATGATTTTTTAAAACAGCGTATTAAGACTAACGAACGCTGTTACTTAATATGATTGTTTCACAAATTAAAAGAGAAGCGATAATTTAATATCTTAAGAAAGGAGGCAAAGTGACTCGCAACAACGATTTCCAGGGGTCGGA